>NZ_JAQMYQ010000039.1:0-53270 GCF_028369275.1 Mitsuaria sp. RG | reverse complement strand
TAGTATTAATCTGCCTGACGAGGATGTATCGGCGGCCGCTATCGCGGGGGCGTTTCGTCAGGCAATCGCCAGGTAATGCTTGACGAAGGTCTCGCTCAGCACTTCCCACAGCACCGGCGTGCCCTTGGTCACGAACCAGGCATCGCCTGCCTTGTACCGAGTCACCTGACCGGTGGATTCATCGGTCAGCTGGATCTCGCCGGTCACGATCACCGCCTGCTCGCTGAACGGGTAGACCATGCGGAACTTGCCCTGGGTGGTACCGAAGTAGGCGCTGCTGACCGGGTCGGTGGGGGCGCCGTGGGTCATCTTGCCGTAGCACTTGACCTCGCCTTCGAGGATGGTCGAGCCCAGGTCGGCAACGGTGCCCCAGGCGTCGAGTTCGGACAGTTGCACACCCTGGCGGACGGCGGTAAGGGTCATGGTGGTTCTCCTGGTCTTGTTCAAAAGGAATCAACGGCGGCCGTTGAAGAAGCCCGACAGCTGATGCACGGTCTTGCCGGCGGTCAGCAGCAGCGGACGGATGTGGTCCTTGCCGAGGATGCGTGCATGCTTGACCGAGCTGATCAGCTCGTAGCGGCTGGAGCCTTCGCTCATGCCTTCGGCGAGGATCTTGCAGATGATGTGGCTGGGGGTGACGCCGAAGCCCGAATAGCCCTGCACGTAGAAGGCGTTGGGACGGTTACTCAAGGTGCCGATCTGCGGGAACAGGTTGGCGCTGGTGGCCATCGGTCCGCCCCAGGCCAGGTCGATGCGCACGTCCTTGAGGTAGGGGAAGATCTTCAGCATCAGGTTGCGGTTCCAGGCCTTCAGGTCCTTCGGGATGTGCTCCACGAACGGGGTGGCGGCGCCGAACAGCAGACGGTTCTCGCGGGTGACGCGGTAGTAGTCGATCACCGGGCGGATGTCGCTGTAGGCACCGCGGATCGGGCTGATGCGCAGGATCTGCTCGTCCGACAGCGGTTCGGTCATCAGCTGGAAGGCGTAGGTGTTGACGGTGCGCGCATGCAGCTCGGGTTCGAGCTTGTTGAGGAAACTGTCACAGGCCCACAGCAGTTTGTTGGCCTTGACCGAGCCGCGTCCGGTGCGCACGGTGATCCGCTCGCCGTAGTGCACCTCCAGGGCCGGGCTGTGCTCGAAGATCCGCGCGCCGTGGCCGACCAGGGCCTGGGCTTCGCCGAGCAGCAGGTTCAGCGAATGCACGTGGCCGCCGCCCATGTGCAGCAGCGCGCTGCTGTAGGCGTCGGAGCCGATGATCTGCTTGACCTCCGAGCCGCCGAGGAAGCGGATCTCATCCTTGCCGTTGATCGCCTTGAAGTCTTTTTCCCAGGCGCGCAGGGTCTTTTCCTGGCGGGCGTTGAAGCCCATGTAGCCGTAGCCGTGGCAGAAGTCGGCGTCGATCTGGTAGCGGGCGATGCGCTCCTTGATGATGCCGGCGCCCAGTTCGCTGATCTCGAAGATCTCGCGCAGGCCTTTCTCGCCGACGCTGCCCTTGATCTTCTCCAGGTCGTGGCCGATGCCGGCCATGATCTGCCCGCCATTGCGGCCGGTGCCGCCGAAGCCCAGGTAGCGTGCTTCGAGCACGACGACGTTGGTGATGCCTTTCTCGGCCAGTTCCAGGGCGGTGTTGATGCCCGAGAAGCCGCCGCCGATCACCACGACATCGGCGTCGATGTCGCTTTCCAGGGTGGGGAAGCTCAGGTTGTACTTCTTGGTGGCGGTGTAGTACGTGGGCGTTTCGATGTTGATCATGGCGCAGCCTGGACAGTTGGAATTGTTGGACAGCAGGGCTTGCACAAGCGCTGGCGGTTGCAGGCATTGAGCACCTAACGACAGGTAGGTGTCTTGCCTGGGGCTGCCAGGGTTTTGCTTCAGGCTGCCAAGTGTGTCCATCTCTGAGGGCGTACGGCGACAGCATGACCTCCACAGGAGGTGTGGTGATCATGCGCCTCATGAACATGTTAAGTAAATCACCGCCAGCGGCTGCATTCCCTGTAGGAGCGGCCTTGTGCCGCGAAAGGGCTGCGCAGCGGCCCCAGGATCTCAGCGTAGAGGCAGAATTCGCTGGGGCCGCTGCGCGGCCCTTTCGCGGCACGAGGCCGCTCCTACAGGGATGGCGAATGGCTTTTACTTGAAATCCCACTGCATCTGCGTGGCGATGCTCACACCGCTGGACGACCTGACGCACACGTCCAGATAGTCGGTGAAGCGTGGCGGCACGGCGATGCCTTCTTCCAGCAGCCGGCTGTTGTCGAACAGGTAGTTGAGGTCGGCGAAGCCGCTGTACAGGCGCAGTGCGCGCAGCACCAGGCGCGGGTTGGCCGGGCCGATGCGGGCTTCGAAGCGGCTGGCCAGCGACTTCAGGTCGTCGACATCGACCTTGCGATAGCGCTCGCCCACTGGTTGCGCGCCATTGGCCAGGGCGAAGGCTTCGTCGATCTCGGCGAAGGTGCAGGCCGAGTGATGGCCGGCGGAGATGTGGTACAGGTCGTGACTCAGGCGCGGCTTGAGGGTCAGGCCGATCAGCGCCTCGGCGCAATAGTCCACCGGGATCACGTCGATCTGTTCGTCCAGGCCGCAGGTGAAGCTTTCCAGGGCGAAGCCCATGCGGAACACCCAGAAGATGCTGCCCGACGCCTGGCAACCCAGGCTGCGGTGGCCGACCACGATGGACGGCCGCGCCACCACCAGGGGCAGGGCGGGCAGCTCCTCACGCAGACGTCGTTCAACCTCAGCCTTCGAGGCGGTGTAGTCCACCAGCTGTTGGGCGGCCTCGGGGAATTCCCAGGACTCGCTGATTGGCGACTCGCGCTGCGGGCCGCAGCACATGGCGGTGCCCACGTGCAGGAAGCGCTTCAGGCGCGCGGAGCGGCTCAGCACCTGGGCAAAGGCGAAGGTGCCCTCGACGTTCACCGGCCAGATATTGGGGTTCTTCGAGAACGACGCCACGGCGGCGCAGTTGATTACCCTGTCGACCTGCATCAGCCGCGGGGTCTCGCGGGCCAGCCAGGCGGTGTCGAGGAAGTCGCCGCAGATGATCTGCGCCTCGCTCAGCGCCAGGCCCTGGCGCTCATCGACGCCATGCTGGCTCAGGTTGTCGCGCAGGCGTTGCAGGCCCTGGGCCGGGTTGTCGGCGCGGACCAGGAAGCACAGGGCGCCGGCATGGCCTTCGGCGATCATCCGGGCGGCGACGGCGCCTCCGAGAAAACCTGTGGCGCCGGTCAGCAGGATACGTTCCTGGGTTGAAGGGACAGCGTCGAGCGCGACGGTGGCAGGGGTGTTCATAGGTTTCCTCGGTCAATGACGGGCCCGGCTTACACCCCGTGACGGGGTGTAGAAGTCGTGTGAAAGTTGGGCCGAACAGCAGTTTCAGGCGCACAGCCATACGCACTCTTGAGTCAAGAGAAGGCAGCCGTACCGGGTTGGTTTGAAACCACCATGCCCAGGTAACGCGGGACGTTACCAGGGGCAGGGGTATTTAATTGTCTGGCCCGTGGCCTGTTAATTCAATTAACAGTTGTGGCCGATATGGAGGTTTTTGGTGAAAGTATTTTAATGGGTGTTGAACAGCTGTAAGTGCGCGTAGCCAATATGTAAAAAGTTTTAAAGTTGTTGCTCGATCAAGTACTCGTCGGGGGCGCGGCGGCCCCCGACGGGTATCTCAACTGCGCAAGAATGCCAGCAGGTCCTTGTTGATCACGTCGGCGTGGGTGGTCGGCATGCCGTGGGGGTAGCCCTTGTAGGTCTTCAGGATGCCCTTGGGCAGCAGCTTGGCCGACAGCGGCCCCGAGTTCTCGTAGGGCACGATCTGGTCGTCGTCGCCATGCATCACCAGCACCGGGACGGTCACTTTCTTCAGCGACTCGGTGAAGTCGGTCTGGGAGAACGCGACGATGCCGTCGTAGTGTGCCTGGGCGCCGCCCATCATGCCCTGGCGCCACCAGTTGAGGATCACCCCCTGGTCCGCCTTGGCCCCGGGGCGGTTGTAGCCGTAGAACGGCCCCGCCGGGATATCGTGATAGAACTGCGCCCGGTTGGCTTTCAGCTGGGCCTGCAGATCATCGAACACTGACTTGGGCAGCCCGCCGGGGTTGCCGTCGGTCTTGACCATCAGCGGCGGAACCGCGGCGATGATCGCGGCCTTGGGCACCTTGTCTTCGGGATGGCGGGCCATGTAATGAATTACCTCGCCACCGCCGGTGGAGTGGCCGACATGGACCGCACCCTCGACGCCCAGGTGCTTGACCACGGCGGCCACATCGTCGGCGTAGTGGTCCATGTCGTGGCCATCCCAGACCTGGCTCGAACGGCCGTGGCCACGGCGGTCATGGGCGACCACGCGATAGCCTTCGGCGACGAAGAACAGCAGCTGGGCATCCCAGTCGTCGGCGCTCAGTGGCCAGCCGTGGTGGAAGAAGATCACCTGGGCGTTACGGGGTCCCCAGTCCTTGTAGAAGATTTCGACACCGTCTTTGCTTGTGACGTATCCCATTTCGCTTCTCCTGTCTCTAGGGTGTGGAGCGGGCAGGCCGGTGATGGTTCACCTGGCCACCGGACAACTCTAGGATTAAAGTGCGCTTCAAGGTCAATGCAATTTCAAAGGTGCCGGATGAGAATAGGAGAGTTGGCCAAACTTACCGGGCTGGCCGCGTCGCGCATCCGCTTCTACGAAGCCAGCGGGCTGATCAGCTCGGTCGAACGCAAGGCCAATGGCTATCGCGACTACGACGCCGACGCGGTGTGGGTGCTGGAAATGATCACCAACGCCCAGGCTGCCGGGTTCTCGCTGGAGGAGATCCGCCAGTTGCTGCCTGCCAAGAGCAAGGGCTGGCAGCATGACGAACTGCTCGGCGGGCTCAGGCGCAAGGTCGAGGAGATCGAGCGGCTGCAGGAGCGCCTGGCGCGCAACAAGGCGCAGTTGCTGCTGGTGATCGAGGGGATCGAGAGCAAGCCTGAAGGCATGCCCTGCGTGGACAACTCGCAGCGGGTGCTGGAGCGGTTGCGCGAGGAGCTTGCCCAGGACAAGGCCCGGCGAGCTACTGACTTGTAGGAGCGGGCTTGCCCCGCGAACACCGGCCTCGGCCGGTGCCATGCCACTGCATAGTCATGGCCGGCCTCATCGCGGGGCAAGCCCGCTCCTACAGGAATCGAGCACCGTCAGTTCCGTCTCAGTCGCTCGAGCCCAGCGCCGCCAGCGGCCTGGGCGCATACAGCGCGCTCTGGAACTCAGGCACATACTCGTACTTGACCATCCGTCCCAGCTGCAGATCGCGGATATAGCGCGACAGCTCGCCATCTCCAAGCACCAGCTGCGCCGAATCCCCGCTCATGCTCGAGGCATGCAGGGTCTGGCGCGAGGTGGCGTAGCCGTAGGCCAGCCGGCCCTGGTGGTCGAGGTTGGTGAAACTGTTGGTCACCAGGCCTGGTTCAGCGGACAGCCCCTCGAGCTTCTTCGCCCTGAAGATCACATCCACCTTGCCGCTCTGCGCGTCGCCGATGTCGTAGGTCACGGCCCGCGCATCCTCGCGGCGGTCGATCGCGGTCAGCCACTTGGGCAGGTTGTAGCCCACCACGCCGCGCACCCGCGCCAGCTCGGTATTGACCGGCAGCTTGAGCACATAACCCCAGAAATCCTTGGCCATCGACTGGCCGACCAGGGAGAAAGGCCCGAGATTAGCCTTGCCGGGCTTGCTGGTAATGATCGACAGGGCGATCTCGTTGTAGCTGTCGTTGTCGCAGTAGTCGTAGGTGTAGGCGGTAAACGCCACCAGCCCGCGCCCCGGCCACACCTGCAACGGTTGCACTTGTTCCAGCACTTCGGCGGGCATCAGGGCGCGCAGGCGGTCGAGGTCGGCGGTATAGACGGCGGTGACGCGGCTGTTCCTGTAGTAGAAGTTCGGCGAGTAGGAGGTAAAGCCCATGTCGACCCGGGTCTTCTCCAGGCCCTTGAACCAGCTCAGGTCGATGCCCGGCGCCTCGGCCTGGATCACGGCCAGCGGCGGGTTGGAACGGTAACGGTCGTACAGCCCGCCCTTGAGCACTGGCACCGAGAGCCCTGCGATGTCGATCTGCGTGGTTTCGGCGTGTTCAGGGAGGCCATTGGCGGCGTGGGTGACGGGCATCAGCAGGGCGCCGGCCAAGGCGGTTGCGCTTGCGAGTTTCACGGTGCGGTATCTCCAGGGGGGTAAGGGCTGTCGCTGCGCAATCACCCTAACGTTCAACCCAACTTGAGAGTCAATGATCAAATTTTCGCCAACCCAGGGCTTGACCTTAAAGTTGACTTCAAGGCTAACGTCTGCGGCACACCACTTTTCGAGGTATTGCCGATGGACGTGTTCTCCCCCCTTACCCTGCCCAATGGCGCGGTCGTCCCCAACCGCATCGCCAAGGCCGCCATGGAGGAAAACATGGCCGATGCCGACCATGCACCTTCGGACCGGCTGATGCGCCTGTACCAGGCCTGGGCGCAGGGCGGCGCCGGTCTGCTCATCAGCGGCAACGTCATGGTCGACCGGCGCGCCATGACCGGCCCCGGCGGCGTGGTGCTGGAAGATGACCGGCACCTGGAGCGTTTTCGCCAGTGGGCCGCCATCGGCCGCTCGAAGGGGGCGCAGTTCTGGTTGCAGATCAACCACCCCGGCCGGCAGATGCCGGCGAGCCTCGGGCAGCAGACCTGGGCACCCTCGGCCGTGGCGCTGGACCTGGGCAACATGTCCAGGCATTTCGCCACCCCGCGGGCGATGCCTGCCGAGGTGATCGACGAGGTGATCCGGCGCTTCGCCAGCTCCGCGCGGCTTGCCGAACAGGCCGGCTTCAGCGGCGTGCAGATCCATGCGGCCCATGGCTACCTGCTCAGCCAGTTCCTTTCGCCGCTGAGCAACCAGCGCACCGACCAGTGGGGCGGCTCCCTGGACAACCGCGCGCGGCTGCTGCTGGAGATCGTCAAGGCGGTACGCGCGGTGGTGTCGCCCGGCTTCGCCGTGGCGGTCAAGCTCAACTCGGCGGACTTCCAGCGTGGCGGCTTCAGCGCCGACGATGCCCGGCAGGTGGTGTGCCTGCTCAATGAGCTGGCGGTCGACCTGGTGGAACTGTCCGGTGGCAGCTACGAGGCGCCGGCGATGCAGGGCCAGGCCCGGGATGGCCGCACGCTTGCGCGTGAAGCGTACTTCCTGGAGTTCGCCCGGGACATCCGCACGGTGGCGAAGATGCCGGTGATGGTCACCGGCGGCATCCGCCGTCGACCGGTCGCCGAGCAGGTGGTGCAGAGCGGCGTCGAGATGGTCGGCATCGGCACCGCCCTGGCCATCGCGCCGGCCTTGCCCCGCGCCTGGCAGGCAGGGGAGGCGGCGGTGCCGGAACTGCGCCCGATCACCTGGAAGAACAAGGCGCTGGCTTCGCTGGGCAACATGGCCATGGTCAAGTTCCAGCTGCGCAGGCTGAGCGAGGCCAAGGCGCCCGAGCCCGGGGTATCGCCATTGTGGGCTTTGCTGCGCCAGCAATGGACCGACGCCGTGCGCGCCAGGCAGTACCGGCGGCGCATGGCGCAGGCCTGACACCCCGGGACGCCAAGGAGATGCGATAATGGCCGCGCTATCACAAGAGGCGCACCATGCTGACCATCTCCAACAATGTGCATCTGCCGGATGCCGAGATCGAACTGACCTACATCCGCGCCCAGGGCGCCGGCGGGCAGAACGTCAACAAGGTCTCCAGCGCCGTGCACCTGCGCTTCGACATCCCGGCCTCGTCGCTGCCCGCGTTCTACAAGGAGCGGTTGCTGGCGCTGCGCGACAGCCGCATTACCGCTGACGGCGTGCTGATCATCAAGGCTCAGCAGTACCGCACCCAGGAGCAGAACCGCCTGGACGCGCTGGAGCGTCTGGCCGAGCTGATCATCGGCGCCGGCAAGGTCGAGAAGAAGCGCAGGCCGACCAAGCCGACCCTCGGTTCAAAGACCCGCCGCCTCGACTCGAAGTCCAGGCGTGGGACGATCAAGGCGGGGCGCGGAAAGGTGGATTTCTAGTGGGCTTGGGCGCAAGGGCAGGACTCGGCTGTTGCGTTCTTGCGGTCGGGGTTTCGAGGGCTTTGGGGGTGAGAGCTATTGACCCAGTGAGGGCCTCCAGGTGTTCGCCGTAACACTTTCAGCGCCTATGAGATCGAGCGCCGCCCGCGCGGCGCTCGATCTCATAGGCGCTACAGCTCTGACGTCGGCCTCCTTGAAAGGACCAGACCGATCTGGCGCACCTACTTTCTGCTGAACTTCTCACCTGGCACATGCAGATACGACATCACGCTTTCGGTGAGTTCGGTGGCCAGTTTCACCGCCTCCTTGTTGCGCGCCATGACCCCGGCCACCAGGCCCTCGATCAACGCCAGCACGGCGATGTTGGAGCTGGTCAGCACCGGATGATCGGCGGTGGCATACAGCACATGACGGGCCAGCGGCGCCAGCGGCGAGGCCGGGGAGTCGGTGATGGCCAGCACGGTGGCCTTGCGCTCATGGGCGAAGCGCGACAGCTGCAGGGTGTCCTGGGAGTAACGTGGCAGGGCGATGGCCAGCAGCACGTCCTGTTCGGTGATCGCGGCCAGGCGGTAGGCGGCGTTCTCGTTGCCGCCTTCCATGCTGATGGCGCAGGTGTCCTTGCAGAACGGCACCAGGGTCGAGGCGGCGAGGCCCGCCAGGTAGACACTATTGCCGAACCCCAGCACATAGACCTTGCGCGCCTCGAGCAGGCAGCCGACGAACGCCTCGAAGGCGTCGGCCTGGTTGTTGCTGGCGGTGGTCGCCAGGTTGCTGCTGGCGCTCTGGATCTGCTCATGCAGGCCGAACTCGCCACCCGGGCGCTGGGCCAGTTCGTTGCGCAGCTTGTCCACCGGCGAGACCATCTGTTGCAGGGTCGCCACCAGCTCGGCTTTCATGCCGCTGTAGCCGCCCAGGTCCAGGGCCTTGGCCAGGCGGTTGACCGCGGCCGGTGAGGTGGCGGTGGCCTGGGCCATCTCCTCGATGGTCAGAGTCGCGGCCTTCAGCGGGTGGCGCAGGATGTAATCGGCGACCTTGCGCAGGGACGGCGGCAGTTCGCCCAGGCTCTGCGACAGCTTGCGCATGACCGCAGAGGCGTAGACGGTGGTGTTCCTGGTATGGCTCGACATCCGGCGCGACGCTCCCTGAAAGTTGCCGGTAGTGTATCCCAAGGCGCCCGGCGGCGGAGCCGTTGAGCGCCCTGGCGCTTACTTCAGGCTGCCGGCGAGGAACTGGCGCAGGCGTTCGGACTGCGGCCGGGCCAGCACTTCGCGTGGGTCGCCGCGCTCCTCGGCCTGGCCCTGGTGGAGGAACAGCAGCTGGTTGGACACCTCGCGGGCGAAGCCCATCTCGTGGGTGACCACGACCATGGTGCGGCCTTCCTGGGCCAGGTCCTGCATGACCTTGAGCACCTCGCCGACCAGCTCCGGGTCGAGCGCCGAGGTCGGCTCGTCGAACAGCATCACCTCGGGCTCCATGGCCAGGGCCCGGGCAATCGCCACCCGTTGCTGCTCGCCACCGGACATGTGCGCCGGGTAGGCGTCGCGGCGATGGCCGACACCGACCTTGGCCAGGTAGTGCTCGGCCTTGTCCCGGGCCTCCTTGCGGTTGATGCCGAGCACGTGCACCGGGGCTTCCATGACGTTGTCCAGGGCGCTCATGTGCGACCACAGGTTGAAGTGCTGGAAGACCATGCTCAACCGAGAGCGCAGGCGCTGCAGTTGGTGCGGGTCTGCCGCGCGCAGCCCGCCGCGGGCGCACTCGCGCAGCTTGAGCTGTTCACCGTTGACCAGGATCTGCCCGGCATTGGGTTGCTCGAGCAGGTTGATGCAGCGCAGGAAAGTGCTCTTGCCCGAGCCGCTGGAGCCGATGATGCTGATCACATCACCGGCGTCGGCCTGCAGTGAAACACCCTTGAGCACCTGGTGGTTGCCGTAGCTTTTGTGCAGGTCGTGGATTTGCAGTTTGTTCATCAGTCGGTACTCGCAGGGGTCAGTCGCTGAGCAAGCGACCTTGGCGGATGGAGGTGCTGCCGGCGACCTTGGCCAGCCACAGGCCGGGCTGGGCGAAGCGCAGGCGTTCGCGGGCATAGAGGATGCCGTCGGTGGTGGCCCTGACCACGCTGTGGCGGTCGCTGAGCGGATCGAGCACTTCGAACAGCGGATCGCCGACCCGCACCTGCGCGCCCAGCGGCTGCAGGTAGCTGACCACCCCCGGGTGCTCGGCGTAGGCATACTGCGCACCGGCGAAGGGCGTGGGTTGGCAGCAATGCTCCGGCGCGGCCGGCCACGGCCCGCTGATCAGGCCCTGGTCGGCGAGGTAGCCGAGGATCTGCTCGGCGCTGGCCTGGCACTGCTCGCGTTCGGTGTCGGCCATGCCGCGCAACTCGATGGTGGTCGCCACGCAGGCCAGGGGAATCTCGGCCTCGGGGAAGTATTCGCGCAGGTGCAGCCACGGCGCCGCGCAGGCTTCATCGAAGGCATCTCCACCGGCGCCTTCGGCCAGCAGCGCCACTTGCGCGCCGAGGCGGGCGGCGAGCGGGCGCAGCTGGCTCCAGTGCTGCGGCATGGCGTACAGCAGCATCACCGATTCGAAATCGCAGTGCAGGTCCAGCACCAGGTCGGCGTCGCAGGCGTGGCGCAGCAGCAGGCGGCGCAGGCCGTCGAGCTCCGAGTCGGGCGCGGGCAGTTCGTCAAGAAGCTCGAGCATGGCCCGGCGGATGGTTGCCACGTTGGCCTGGCCATCGCTGCCCAGGTGGCCTTCCAGGTGGGCGGCCAGCGCTTCGGTCAGCGCTGGGAAATCGCGATTGAAATTCTTGCCGCTGTTGAACTCGAAACGGCCCTGGTGGGTGGCCTGGAACATCTGGCCGATGCCGATCGGGTTGGCCAGTGGCACCAGTTCGATCACCGCAGTCAGCCGGCCTTGCGCCTCGAGTTCGAGCAGGCGGCGCTTGAGCTCGATGGCCACGCGCATCCCCGGCAGCTCGTCGGCGTGCAACGAGGCCTGGATATAGGCCTTGCGCGGGCCGCTGCCAAAGCGCAGCACGCGCAGCGAGCGTTGGGTGCCGCAGGCGCTCCAGGGCAGGATATGGTCGATGTGCTGCATGGAAGCTCCTTAGTGCTTGCGGGGGGCGAGGTAGGCCAGCCAGTGGCGCTCGGCCAGCTTGAACAGGCGCACCAGCAGGAAGGTCAGGACCAGGTAGATCAGCCCGGCGGTGATGAAGGCCTCGAACGGCAGGTAGTAGCGCGCATTGAAGGTCTTTGCCGCGCCGGTGATGTCGACCAGGGTGACGATCGAGGCCAGGCTGGTGGTCTGCAGCATCATCAGCACCTCGTTGCCGTACTGCGGCAAGGTGCGGCGCAAGGCCGAGGGCAGCAGGATGCGCCTGTACAGCGTCAGCCTCGACATGCCCATGGCGCGGGCCGCCTCCACCTCGCCACGCGGCGTGGCGCGCAGGCTCCCGGCCAGCAACTCGGCGCTGTAGGCGCTGGTGTTGATGGCGAACGCCAGGCAGGTGCAGAACGTGGCGCTGGACAGGTAGGGCCACAACGGGCTCTGGCGCACCGCCTCGAACTGGGCCAGCCCGTAGTAGATCAGGAACAGCTGCACCAGCATCGGCGTGCCGCGGATCACATAGGTGTAGAGCCAGGCGGGGTAGCGCAGCAGGCACGCGCGCGAGACCCGCATCAACCCCAGCGGGATCGCCAGGGCCAGGCCGCAAGCCAGCGAGATCAACAGCACCTTGAGGGTCAGGGCGATGCCGTTCAGGTACAACGGCAGGTTCTGCCAGATCAGCGGATAGTCGAGTGTCATCGGGCAGATCCCCTAGAGCTCGGCGGCTTTGAAGCCGACCGAGTAACGTTTCTCCACGCCGCGCAACAGCAGCAGCGAGGCACTGGTCAGCAGCAGGTACAGCGCCGCCACGGCGAGGAAGAAGGTGAACGGCTGGTGGGTGGCGTCGGCGGCGTTCTTGGCCTTGAACATCATGTCCTGCAGGCCTATCACCGAGATCAGCGCGGTGGACTTGGTCAGCACCAGCCAGTTGTTGGTGAAGCCCGGCAGCGCCAGGCGCACCATCTGTGGCAGGCTGATCCGCACAAACACCTGCAGGGCGCTCATTCCGTAGGCCATACCGGCCTCGGCCTGGCCTTTGGGGATGGCCAGGAAGGCGCCGCGAAAGGTCTCCGAGAGGTAGGCACCGAAGATGAAGCCCAAGGTGCAGACCCCGGCGACGAAGGGATTGATGTCGATGTACTGCTCGTAACCCAGTGCCAGCGCCAGGCGGTTGACCAGGTCCTGGCCGCCATAGAACACCAGCAGGATCAGGACCAGGTCGGGAATGCCGCGCACCACCGTGGTGTAGACCTCGCCCGGTACCGCCAGCCATTTCAGGGGGGACAGGCGACAGGCCGCACCGAACAGGCCCAGGCCGATGGCCAGTGCCATCGCCAGCAGGGCCAGGTGGATGCTCAGCCAGGCGCCATCGAGAATGCTCGATCCGTAGCCGTGAAGCATGATGAAAACCCTCGTCAGCCTGCGCTATTGGCCGTAGATGTCGAACGGGAAGTACTTGCGCTGCACCTGCTGGTAGGTGCCATTGGCGCGGATCGCGGCGATGGCGGCGTTGAGCCGCGCCAGGTTGGCGCTGTCGCCCTTGCGCACGGCGATGCCGGCGCCGCGGCCGAAGTAGTGCGGGTCGGCGATGTCCGGGCCGACCAGGGCGAAGCCCTGGCCGGCCGGGGTCTTGATGAAGCTCTCCTCGGTGTTGACGATATCGGCGAGGGTGGCATCCAGGCGCCCGGACACCAGGTCGAGGAAGGCTTCGTTCTGCGAGGCGTAGCGCACGATCTCGACCCCCGCCGGCTCCAGTTGCTCGGTGGCGAAGCGGTCATAGGTGGACGACCTTTGAACCCCGACCTTGCGGCCCTTGAGGTCCACCGCCGGGGTGTCGAGCCGGCTGCCGGCCTTCATCGCGAACTTGCCGGGGGTCTGGTAGTACTTGTCGGTGAAGTCGACCGACTTCAAGCGATCCTCGGTGATCGACATCGACGACAGCACCGCGTCGATCTTGCGCACCTTCAGCGACGGGATCATGCCGTCGAACTCCTGAATCACCCACTGGCACCTGACCTGCATCTGCGCGCACAGGGCATTGCCGATGTCGTAGTCGAAGCCGGCGAGCTCGCCTTCAGGGGTGCGGTAGGAGAAGGGCGGGTAGGCGGCCTCGATGCCGATGCGCAGGCTGGCGTCGTCGGCCTGGGCGAAGGCGCTGCAGGCACAGAGTGCCAGCGCGCCGAGAAGTCCTGTCTTGTTCATGTTCTTGACTCCGGTGGGTGGGGCGTACCGTCCAGGGCCTTGCTTGGGAGGGGCCTGGGTACGGAGAAGAACATGACATGAAATATTTCATTTATCAATACGGTGAAAATAATTGTGTCAGTGCAGTGGTCGATGGTGTTCGCCGACAGGGTTGTGGCGCCTATGAGATCGAGCGCCGCCCGCGCGGCGCATCGCGGCACAAGGCCGCTCCTACATTTGTTGCAACGTGCCGAACCTGTCAGGCCATGGTTGCCCGCCTTGGCGCATGTCTTGAGACAGGTGAGGCGACAGTAATGCCCACGCTGAAATTGCGTCGGACCAACAAGGCGGACCAGGTAAGAGCACAGGATTGACTGGCCCGAAACAGATGTGGGAGCGGCCTTGTGCCGCGATGCGCCGCGCGGGCGGCGCTCGATCTGACAGGCGCTGCAAGGGTTGTGACGGACACCTGGTATCCGCCTAGTCGGCAACATGCACGCCCAATCCATCCCGGCCAGGCGCAAGCTCTGGCCGCAGGGGCAACGCCGGAATCACATAATCCCCACCGTTCTGCCGCCGGAACGGGATGGGCGCATCACGCCACAAATCATCGTCTCGCCCGACGGCGGAGGTTTCACGGGGCCCACCGACGACGCCCTGGCCGAGCAGGGCCTGGCACGCAATGTGGTGCTGTCGGTACCGCGCTTCTCGGGGCTTGCGGCGATGCTGGTCGACAGCGACCTGGTGGCCATGCTGCCGCCGCGCCTGGTGGCCGGGAACCCGGCCCTCAGGGTGGTGGAGGCGCCCTTGGTGGTGCCGGGCTTCGAGATGCTGATGCTGTGGCCGGAGCGGGTGCACCGCGATCCTGCGCATCAGTGGTTGCGTGAACAGTTGGCCCGGGCGGTACCGTTGCAGGCGCCTTGAGCTGTTATGCCGGCACCATGGCAAAGCCCACGCCGAAGCGGTTCCAGGCATTGATGGTGGCGATGGCCAGGGTCAGGTTGGCAATCTCCTTGGCGCTGAAGTGCTCCAGCAGCGCCTGGTACTCGTCCTGCGGCGCGCCGCGCTCGGCCAGGCGGGTCAGGCTTTCGACCCAGGCCAGGGCCGCCCGCTCGCGCTCGCTGAAGTAGCGGGTCTCGCGCCAGACGCTCAGGGTCTGCAGGCGTGCTTCGGTTTCACCAGCCTTGCGCGCATCGTTGGCGTGCATGTTGACGCAGTAGGCGCAGCCATTGATCTGCGAGGCGCGCAGGCGGATCAGCTCGAGCAGTGAATGCTCAAGGCCCGAGGCGACCAGCGCCTGCTCGAGGCCGATCATGGCCTTGTAGGCTTCCGGCGAGTGTTTGGCCCATTCGATACGGTCATGCATGGTGAGGCTCCAGTTCGACAAGAGGAAAGTGGCACTACCTTAGGGCCAGTTCGCGCCGCGCCGAATAGCCAATCCCGCGCTTTGCCAGGAGGCCAATCCGTCATTCGGATGGGCACTGACAGGCATCCAATCTCTTCATTTCTGCCAGGGCGGCCGAGGCGGGATAATGGGCAGGTCTTCACCTGAGAACCGTTTCATGTCCGCAGATCGATTCATGCGCGAGGCCCTTGAGCTTGCCCGCGCCAATATCCAGGCCGGTGGCCGCCCCTTCGGCGCCGTGCTGGTCCACCAGGGGCAGGTGATCGCCCGTGCCGTCAACCAGATCCACAGCACCCAGGACCCCACCAGCCACGCTGAGATGCAGGCCATCCGCCAGGCCGCCCAGGTGCTTGGCCGGGCGCGCCTGGACGGTGCCGAGATCTACGCCAGCGGCCATCCGTGCCCGATGTGCCTGGCCGCCATGCACCTGTGCGGCATCGAGCGCGCCTGGTTCGCCTACGACAACGACGAGGGCGAGCCCTATGGGTTGTCCACCGCCGCAGTGTATGCGCAGATGGCCCGCCCGCCACAGCAGCAGAGCCTGCCCCTGCGCCCGCTGAAACCGGCGGGTGAAAGCGGCCTGTACCGTGAATGGCAGCAGGCCGGCGAAGCATGAGGGGCGCGTTGAACCTGTTGCTGGTGGTGCTGCTGGCGTTGAACCTGCGGCCGATTCTTACCAGCATTGGCCCACTGCTCGAACCGATGCGCCAGAGCACCGGCCTGGGCTACCAGCAGGCGGCGCTGCTGACCGCGTTGCCGGTGCTGTGCATGGGCCTGGTACCGCTTCTGCAACCCTGGCTGCGGCGCTGGCTGAGCGAGCATGGCGGCATGCTGGCGGGACTGGCGGCCATCGCCCTGGCGTGTCTGTGGCGCCTGCAACTGGACAGCGCCTGGGCGCTGATCGTAAGTGCGGTGGTCGCAGGCCTGGGTGTCGCCGTGGTGCAGGGCATGATGCCGGGGCTGGTCAACCGCTGGTTCCCCGGCCGCCTGGCGGCGACCATGGGGCTGTATTCGGCGGCGTTGATGAGCGGCGGTGGCCTGGCGGCGGTGCTTGGCCCATCGATCACCGCGCACTTCGGCCATTGGCAGTTCGGCCTTGGCCTGTGGGCGTTGCCGGCGCTGCTGGCGATCGTGGCGTGGACCGTCCTGCGCCCGCGCCAGGATGCACCCAGCCTGGCCGGTGGCGGGGGCGGCCATTGGTTCGGCAACCGCCGGGCCTGGCTGCTTGCGCTCTATTTCGGGCTGATCAACGGTGGCTATACGAGCATGGTGGCCTGGTTGCCGGCCTATCACCTCGAGCACGGCGGCACGGCCCAGGGCGGCGGCGAGCTGGTTGGCCTGATGACCATCTTCCAGGTCTGCGGTGCCCTGGGCCTGCCGTTGCTGCTGCGGCGTCTGGTTGATCGGCGGCCGGGCCTGTGGCTGGCCTTGCTGATCCAATTGGCGGGCTTCCTTGGCCTGCTGCTGGCGCCAGCCAGCGCCATGGGCCTGTGGGTGGCGCTGATCGGCCTGGGCCTGGGCGCGTGCTTCAGCCTCAGCCTGACGCTGACCCTGGAGCACCTGCGCACGCCCGGCGAAGCCGGCAGCCTGGCGGCTTTCGTCCAGGGCGTAGGTTTCATCGTCACCGGTATCGTGCCGTACGTCACCGGCTGGTTGCGTGATGTCAGCGGCGACTTCCAGGCCTCCTGGACCCTGCTGGCCTGCACCGTGCTGGCGATGCTGCTGGTGACCGTGCGTTTCGCTCCGAAAGGCTATGCCCGGGCCATCGCCCGTGAGGGACGAGTCGCTGAGGCAGCGCTCAACTGAGGCGCTGTAGGGTGTCACCGACCCGGTCCAGCGCCGGGTCGATGTCCAGCAGTTCGATGGCACCGAAACCGAACAGCAGTCCCGGCCTGACCGGCGCTTCGCTGAAGAACGGGGCCAGCGAGTAGAGGCCGACTTCCACCTTGCGCGCCAGGTTGATCAACAGCTCGATATCCACCCCGGGCTTGGCCAGCGCGCTCAGGTGAAAGCCGGCGCTGGCCGGCACCGTGTCGAACCAGGGCGCCAGGTCGCCGCCCAGGCGTGCCAGGATCCGCTCGCGGCGGGCGCTGTACACCTCATGGCAACGACGGATGTGCTTGTTCAGGTGACCTTCGCTGATGAAGCGGGCCAGGGCCCATTGCTGCAAGGTCGGGCTGTGCCAGTCGCTCAGGTGCTTGGCCACGCAGGCGGCCTGCAGCACGGCCGGTGGCAGCACCGCGTAGCCCAGGCGCAACTCCGGCAGCAGGGTCTTGGAGAAGGTTCCGACATAGGCCACCAGGCCATGTCGATCTAGGCGCTGCAAGGCTTCGGCGGCTGGCCCCTGGTAGCGGAACTCGCAGTCGTAGTCGTCCTCGATGATCAGCGCGCCGAGCTCGACAGCCCGCGCCAGCAGCGCCTGGCGCCGCGGCTCGGCCATGGGCATGCCAAGCGGAAACTGGTGCGAGGGTGTCACGTAGATCAGCCGGGTGCCGTCCTCGATCTGCTCGACGCACAGCCCCTGGTCGTCCACCGCCACCGACTGCAGGCGCGCGCCTAGGGCCAGGAACAGTTGGCGCGCCGGTGGGTAGCCCGGGTCCTCCATGGCCACCTTGCAGCCGGGTTCGACCAGTACCCGGGCGATCAGGTCCAGGGCCTGCTGGGCGCCGTTGCATACCAGCACGTCACTTGCGGTGCACTGGATGCCGCGGGTGAAGGCAATCTGGTGGGCGATGGCCTCGCGCAGCTCGGGCAGGCCCTGGGCGGAAAACTGTCGGTCGGGGTGGCGCTGGCTGCGGCGCAGGGCGTAGTTCATGCAACTGCGCCAGTGCTCGTAGGGGAACTGCGCCTTGCTCGAGGCGCCGCCGATGAAGTCGTAGCGCGACGGCGCGTCCAGCGCCCGTTGGCCCAATACCGTGGCGCGCTGGCGCCAGCGTTCGAGGGTTTCGGCGGCGGCCAGGGGGATGTTGTCGCTGTCGCTCTGGCGCGGCGTGTGGCGCGGGGTGATGAAGGTGCCGCGACCGACCACGCCACTGAGCAGGTTGTCGTAGGTCAGGCGCGAGTAGGCTTCGGCCACGGTCTTGCGCGAAACCCCCAGCTGCTCGGCCAAAAGGCGCGTGGGTGGCAGTTGGGTGCCGGCCGCCAGGTGGCCGCTGTCGATGCCGGCGCGCAGTTGCTGGTAGAGCTGGTCGGCCAGGCCTTTGCGGCCTTCGAGGCGGATGTGCAGTTCCATCGGGGCAGGGGGTCCGAAGCGCAGGGGGTGTAAAAGCTTCGGGTTTTATCGACAAAGCTGCAAGGGGCCCTACTGACGATCGCGCAGGGAATAATACCCGAGAGCGAGTGGCATACCCTGTGGGAGCGGGTTTACCCGCGAAGCAAGCAACGCGGTGGATGGCACCGGCTTTGCCGGTGTTCGCGGCTAAAGCCGCTCCCACAGGTTCCTGCTAAATCAACAAGTCATGTGCAGTTCCATGAGAGGGACGGCGTGTTCACAGGCGAGCGGTACTGATGGTGATGTAGCCTTTTTCCGGCAATGCGATGCGGATCACCGTCTCGTCCTCGCAGGCCTTGCGTTTCTGTTGGATGCACACGCCATCCACCGCTGCTTCGCGCATGCGCGCGGGGATGGCGCGGCCCTTGGCATCGAAGAAGGCTTCGCTGGCGAGCAGCTCGACACGCTCGATCAGCTGGCGGGTGTGTTCATCGGTGGCGCAGAAGAACCGCACCCCGGACAGGTGCGGGTTGTCGTCGGGGTTGCTGACCTCGTGGGCCAACAGTTGACGCAGGGTGTGGCGCAGTTCGCGGGTAGGGCGATGAGCATTTGTGGGCATGGCATGGCCTCGTCTGGATGGGGTTGGCCGCGCCGGGGCGGCGGTCACGTCTCCAGTCCTGATGATGTTTTGCCGAGGGTGGGGCAACAATCTAGAAGCTTCCGTACTTTCGGTAGGAGGGTTCCGAAATTACAGGCACCAGGTTGAACATCGCCTTGATCCGCGTCAGGTGCGGGGCACAATTTCCGCGGCCTCGACAGCGCCGGGCTCAAGTGCCGCCTCGACGATTTCGATCCAGTGCCGCACCGGCGTGCGACCGGCGCCGCCGAGGTGCAGCTGGCAGCCGATGTTGGCAGTGGCGATGACCAGTGGGTTGTCGCTTTCCAGGGCATTGAGGCGGTTGTCGCGCAGCTGGCGCGCCAGCTGCGGCTGGGTCAGTGAATAGGTGCCGGCCGAGCCGCAGCACAAGTGGCTATCCGGCACCTGGGTGAGATGAAAGCCCAGCCGGGCCAGCAGACCTTCCACCGCGCCGCCAAGCTTGAGGGCGTGCTGCAGGGTGCAGGGGCAGTGGAATGCCAGGCGCTGCTCGGCGCATAGACCCAGATGCTCCAGTGGCTCGGCCTGCAGCACCTGTACCAGGTCACGAGACAGGGCGCTGACCCGAGCGGCCTTGGCGGCGTAGCGTGGGTCTTGTTGAAGCAGGTGGCCATAGTCGCGGACAAAGGCGCCGCAGCCGCTGGCGGTTTGCACGATGGCCTCGGCGCCGGCCTCGATGGCCGGCCACCAGGCGTCGATGTTGCGTCGGGCGCGGTCGAGGCCTCGTGCCTGGGCATCCAGGTGATAGTCCACGGCGCCGCAGCAACCGGCCTGGTGGATCGGCTCGACGCTGATGCCTAGCCGGTCGAGCAGGCGAGTGGCGGCGGCATTGGTGTTGGGTGAAAGGGCCTGCTGCACGCAGCCTTCGAGCAGCAGCACGCGACGGGTGTGGCGCGGCATCGGACGTTGGCCCGGGGTGACGACCTGCGCCGGCAGCTTGTCCTTGAGGCTGGCCGGGAGCAGGGGATACAGGGCCTGCCCGGCGCGCACAAGCGCCTTGAATGCGCCCGGCCTCGGCACCACGGCGCGAAGGCCCGCGCGCAGCAGGCGTTGCCCCAGCGGCCGGGGGACCTGCCGATCGACCACGGCGCGGCCGATGTCGAGCAGGTTGTGGTATTCCACCCCCGACGGGCAGGTGGTCTCACAGTTGCGGCAGCTCAGGCAGCGGTCCAGGTGCGCCTGGGTGCTGGTGCCCGCCGGTTCGCCTTCGAGCACCTGCTTGATCAGGTAGATGCGCCCGCGAGGCCCGTCCAGCTCATCGCCGAGCAACTGGTAGGTGGGGCAGGTGGCAGTGCAGAACCCGCAGTGCACGCAGGAACGCAGGATACGTTCGGCCTCGTCGGCGCGGGGCAGCTGGCGGGTGGACTCACTCAGGTGGGTTTGCATGCCATGGCCTCACAAGTGCGCGTATAGGCGGCCAGGGTTGAACACACCCTGGGGATCGAGTTGGCGTTTCAGCGCCTGGTGATAGCGCAGCGTCAGCGGATCGAGTGGGGCACTGCTGTCGTCGCCGGGCGCGTAGGCGGTGGCATGACCGCCGGCCTCGGCCGCCAATGCCCGGATGACGGACGTCGGGGCGTCGGACTTGAGCCAGCGCTGGGCGCCACCCCAGTCGATCAACTGCTGTCCCGGCAGTTCGAGTGCACCGCAGGCAATGGGCAGGGACAGCCGCCACAGCGTTGCGGGTGCGGTGAAGAACGCCAGGCGCTGCTCGCGCAGGTCTTGCCAGAAGCCTGTGTCGAACGCTTCACCACCCAGGCGCTCACGGGCCGAGCGCACCGAACCTTCGCCGCCCTCCAGGCGCAGATGCAGCGCCTCGCCGTCATGGCAGGCGGCGCTGACTGGCAGCGCTTGTCGGCCCCATTCGGCGAGTGCGGCGAGTGCCTGCTGCGTGCTCATCTCCAGGCGCAGGCCCAGGCATTGGCGCGGTTGCGGCAGCACCTTGAGTGACACTTCGGTGAGCAGCCCCAGGCAGCCGAAGCTGCCCGCCATCAGCCGCGACACGTCGTAGCCGGCGACATTCTTCATCACCTCACCACCAAAGCGCAGGAGCTTGCCGTGGCCGGTGATCAGCCGGGTGCCGAGGACATAGTCACGCACCGACCCGGCCCAGGGCCGGCGTGGCCCCGACAGCCCGGCCGCGACCATGCCGCCCAGCGTCGCCTCGGGGCCCAGGTGCGGTGGCTCGCAGGCCAGCATCTGCCCGGCCTCGTGCAGCGTCGCCTCGACCTCCCGCAGGGGCGTGCCGGCGCGGGCGGTGAGCACCAGCTCGGTGGGGTCGTAGCCGACGATGCCGCGGTGGCCACGGGTGTCGATGACCTGCCCGGTCACCGGGCGACCGAGCATGGCCTTGCTGTTGCCGCCCTGGATGCGCAGCGGGGTGCGCCGGTTCAGCGCCTGGTTGACCTGCTCCAGCAGGTCCTGGCCGAGGTCCCTGTCCATCAGAAACGCTCCAGGTCGGGGAAGGGCAGTTGCCCGTGGTGTACATGCAGCGCGCCGAACTCGGCGCAGCGCTGCAGGGTGGGGATGTTCTTGCCCGGGTTGAGCAGGCCCCGTGGGTCGAAGGCGGCCTTGACCGCGTGGAACAGGGTGATCTCGTCGCTGTTGAACTGCGCGCACATCTGGTTGATCTTCTCCCGTCCTACGCCGTGTTCGCCAGTGATGCTGCCGCCGACGGCCACGCACAGTTCGAGGATCTGGCCGCCGATGGCCTCGGCACGTTCCAGTTCGCCGGGCAGGTTGGCATCGAACAGGATCAGCGGGTGCAGGTTGCCGTCGCCGGCATGGAACACATTGGCCACCCGCAGGCCGTACTGCCGGGAAAGCGCGCTGATGCCCTTGAGCACCCGCGGCAGCTCGCGGCGCGGGATGGTGCCATCCATGCAGTAGTAGTCCGGGGAAATGCGCCCCACCGCCGGGAAGGCATTCTTGCGCCCGGCCCAGAAGCGCACGCGCTCGGCTTCGTCGCAGGCCAGGCGCACCTCGCGGGCGCCGGCCTTGCGCAGCACGGCATCGACCCGGGCGCAGTCGTCCTGCACGTCGGCCTCGACGCCGTCGAGCTCGCACAGCAGGATCGCCGCCGCGTCCAGCGGGTAGCCGGCATGGATGAAGTCCTCGGCGGCGCGAATCGCCAGGTTGTCCATCATCTCGAGCCCAGCCGGGATGATCCCGGCGCCGATGATCTCGGCCACCGCGCCCCCGGCGCCCTCGACGCTGTCGAAACTGGCCAGCAGCACTCGCGCCACCTGCGGCCTGGGCAGCAGCTTGACGGTGACCTCGGTGACGATGCCGAGCATGCCCTCGGAGCCGGTAAACAACGCCAGCAGGTCGAAACCGGGGCTGTCCAGGGCGTCGCTGCCCAGTACCAGGCGTTCGCCTTCGACGGTGAGGATCTCCACCTTGAGCAGGTTGTGCACGGTCAGGCCGTATTTCAGGCAATGCACGCCACCGGCATTTTCGGCGACATTGCCGCCGATCGAGCAGGCGATCTGCGAGGAAGGATCGGGCGCGTAGTACAGCCCATGGGGCGCCGCCGCCTGGGAGATCGCCAGGTTGCGCACGCCAGGCTGGACCCGGGCGAAGCGGCCCTGCGGGTTGACTTCGAGGATGCGGTTGAAGCGCGCCATCACCAGCAGGATGCCCTGGCTCAACGGCAGGGCGCCGCCGGACAGGCCGGTGCCGGCGCCGCGCGCCACCACCGGCACGCCGCGCTGGTGGCAGAGCCGCATTAACGCCTGCACCTGCTCCAGGCGCTCGGGCAGCGCCACCAGCAGCGGCAACGAACGGTAGGCCGAGAGGCCGTCGCACTCGTAGGGCTTGAGGTCTTCGCTGCGGTGCAGGATCTGCAGATCGGGGAGGGCCTCGCGCAGGGCGGCCAGCAGTGCCGGCTTGTCCACGGCCGGTAACGGTCCATCGACACGTTCGTCGTAAAGGATGCTCATGCAGGCTTACTGCGCCAGGTGCCGGATCATCGCCACCGTCAGGTACAAGCGTGGCGCCACGCTGGCGATCTCCATGTACTCGTCGTCGCCATGCAGGCCGGCGCCGACCACACCCAGCGTTTCCAGCACCGCCGGCTTGTCGCTGTCGGGCACGTAGGCGTAGCCGGCGTCGGTGCCGAAGCGCATGGCGATCGGCTGCAACTGCCGGTCGATCTTGCTGTAGAGCTGCCGCGCCGTTTGCGCAAGCTCCGTGGAGGCGTCGTTCCTGGCCAGCGGCGGGCGGCCTTTTTCCACGACCAGCTCGGCCTGGGTATCGGCTACAAGCTGTTTCTTGATGATCCGCAGGGCGTCTTCCTGCACCCGCTCGGTCTCGCTCAGGTCGGAGTAGCGCATGTCGGCCTCGGCGCTGGCCTGGGCGGGAATGATATTGGCCTTTTCCCCGGCCTTGGCCAGGGTCCAGTTGACGGTGGTGCCCTTGCCCTTGTCGCCGAGGTCGTTCAACTGCAGCAACTGGTGCGCCAGCTCCACCAGCGCGTTGCGCCCGGCTTCCGGGGCGGAGCCGGCGTGGGAGGCGCGGCCCTTGACCTCGAGCTTGAGGCGGTTGATGCCGTTGGTGGCGACGGTGACCGCGTCCTTGTCCGGCGGCTCGTAGGAGAAGACGAAATCGTGCTTGCGTGCCAGCTCGGCGATCAGTTGCCGCGAGCCGGCCGAGCCCATCTCCTCGTCCGGGTTGAACAGCACGGTGAGGGTGCGGTAGCCCTTGTACTGCTGGTCCTGTAGCAGTTTCAGCGCATGCAGGATCATCGCCACGCCGCCCTTGGCGTCGGCCACGCCGGGGCCGTAGGCGCGTTCCCCATCGATCCGGAACGGGCGCTTGGCCACGGTGCCGGGGCCGAACACCGTGTCGTAGTGGACCATCAGCAGGAAGTCCTTGTCGCCGCTGCCCTTGAGGGTGCCGACGATATTGTCGCCCACCGAGGGCGTGGCCGGCTGGGTGCTGACCTTGGCACCGAGGGCCTCGAGGCGTTTCACCAGTTCGCTGCCGACCTGTTTCAGACCGGGTTCGGTGCCGGTGCCGGTGTCCACTGCCACCAGGGTCTTGAGGGTCTCCAGGTAATGAGGCTGTTCGGCCTGGGCCTGGCTGAACAGTTCCTGGGGCGTCGGGTCGGCGGCCTGGGCGGTGGCACAGGCCAGGGCAAGGGCCAATGAGCAGAATCGCAAGGGCATGGGCAGGGATCTCGTTGTCGTGAACCCTTCAGCGTAGACCCTGCCATCCGATTACCGAGTCATTTGCCCCCGGCGACAAAGCTGCCGTGCAGCCTGAGAGGGGTGAAAATCATGACAACTCATAGTGATGCATGACATTACATATAGTTAATAAGATATTGAATATAAAGAATTTATCTTTTCGCTATCGCGTGTTGTACGCACTGCTCGTAATACGTCTGCTTGATCGCCGCCGGCTTCAGCCGAGACCGGCTGTTGTAGGTCTGCTCGGTGATGCCGAAGGCCGTCATGCGCATCCACGGCTTGGCGAACTTGCGCGCCTGGAGCTTCTTGCGCGTGGCGTACAGGGTGACGCCGGAAAGCTTGGCCTGCTGCGCCTCGGCGGCGATCTGCGCGCCCCAGCCGCACACCTGGCGATCGTTCTGGCTCAGTGCCCGGGCCTGGGCGCCGAAGGCGGCGGTGGCCAGCAGGCAGCCGGCCACGGTTGCTAGAATCACTCGCATGTTGCTGTCCTAAGCATCTGAAGGAAAACAAAGTTTGCCTTTGCTTCCGACGCCTGGGGGCCAGCAGTTTGCCGTCAGGCGATGGCCATTTGCAGGCCACCGTGCTGGCGCCTGCGCAGCGACTGCAGGGCCAGGGCCGCGATCCACAGCACGCCGACGCCGTAGTTCAGGCGCTGGTAGAGACCGAACAGTTCACCGCTGTGCACGGCCTGGGTCATCAACACTACGGTAACCACCGCCAGTACAGCGCTCAGCAGCGACCCCCAGGCCAGCCCCGGGGATCGGGCAAGGCGCATGCCCAGGCCGATCCACAACACGCTGGCGAGCGTCAGCGAAAGGAACATCAGCAGGCCGCCGAGGTTGTGCATCTGTTGCGAGAACGATGGCTCCAGCGGCGCGCAGCCCTGGTCACAGGCAAACCCGCCGGTCACCAGGCTGCCCAGGCCATGCAACAGCACCAGCAGGGCGCTCAGCCGTGCCAGCTTCGAGCGCCGCCAGCGCCGCGCCAGGCCCCAGGCGAACAGTGCGAACAACAGGGCCAGCGGGAAATTGTTGGCCCAGGGCGACAGCCCGTGGGTGGGGGCGCCGACCGCGCCGAGCTGGCTCATGGCTTGTTGCAGGTGGTCGTAGCCGGGGTAGGCCAGCGCCGTCAGGGTGACGCCCAGCAGCAGCCAGAGGGGGATGAGCAGGCCGCTGGCGAGCAGCAGGCGATCGAACGTCTTCATGCAGTGCCTTCCTTGGTGAGTGCAGGACGCAGCCTACCGCGTCGCCGTGGCCATTCGCCAGCCTTAGCGGCCGTTGACCAGCATCACCAGCAGCACGCAGGCCAGCAGCGCCAGGTAGGCCCGGGCATGCACGCTGTCGGGGATGCGCCCGAGCAGTGGCGCGGCCAGGTGCATGCCGAGCCAGGCGCCGACGGTCATCACCAGGGCCGCGCGCAGGTCGATGAAGCCCAGCAGGCCCGGGCCAAGGTCGAGCTGGCCAGCCGGCAGCAGCGCATAGACCAGCGTGGCCGCCAGGGCCATGGGCAGCGACAGCGGGTTGGCCATGGCCGTGGCGGTGCGCATGCTGGCGCCGCGGCGGCGCATCAGTGGCACGGTCATCACGCTGCCGCCCACCCCGAGCAACGCTGCCAGGGCGCCGATGGGCACGCCGACCAGGCTGGCGCCGGTACTGCCCAGGGGCGCCAGGCGATGTTCGCCAGCGCGGACGAAGCCCGGGCGCAGCCAGGCGTCCATCAGGCTCAGCGCCAGGTAGGCGATGAACAGCCAGCGCAGCCAGGCGCTGGCCAGGTACAGCGCCGCCCAGGCCCCGAGCAGCGCGCCGAGGGCGATGGCCGGCGCCAGTGGTCGCACCAGGTCCCAGCGCAGGCTGCCCGCGCGGTGATGGCGCCAGGTGGCCAGCGCGCTGCTGAAGATCATCACCGTGGCCGAGGTGGCCACGGCGATCTGCATGGCGTGCTGGGCCATGGCGGTCCCCGCGCCATGGCTGGCCAGCAGCAGGGCATAGAACAGCGGCACGGCGAAGAACCCGCCGCCGAAGCCAAACAGCAAGGTGGTGACGCCGGCGCACAGGCCGAACAGGCCAAGCAGGGGATAGAGCATGGTGTGGGCCTCGGGCCAGGGTTGAGGCGGTCAGGGTAGGGGTATGCCTCTTGGCTGGCTTGCGCAACCTGGCCAATAATCGTCGTGTTTCGGCCAGAGCCTCCTTTCATGCGCAATGTTCCCCTGTCCGAGGTCGATGCCACCCCCCGTGCGGTGCTGGCCATCGCCACCGACTATTCGCCCGATACCTTGCTGCCCAGGCATGTCCATCGCCGGGCGCAGTTCCTGTATGGCATGAGCGGGCTGATGGAGGTGCTGACCGACGACGGCGCCTGGGTCATCCCGCCCGGCAGCGGAGTATGGATTCCGCCCGGCAAGCCGCACCAGGTGCGCATGCGTGGCGTGAGTACCCGCAGCCTGTACATCGAACCGACCGCGCTGCCCAGGCCGGGTGGCGTGTGCGAGGCACTACGGGTCGGGCCGCTGCTGCACCAGCTGTTGCTGGCCAGCGCCGAGGTGCCGGCCCTGCATGACGAGGCGGGGCGCGATGGCCTGCTGCTGCGGCTCGTGCTGCATGAGCTGGGCCAGGCCGAGCGTCTGCCGCTGTTCGCGCCGCTGCCGGCCGAGCCGCGTCTGGCGGCCCTGTGCCAGGCGTTCCTGGCGCAGCCGTCGGTCCACACCCGTGGCGACACCTGGGCAGGGCAGCTCAACTGGAGCCCGCGTACCTTCAGCCGGCGCTTTCGCGAGCAGACCGGGCTGTCGTTCGGCCAGTGGCGCCAGCAGGCATGCCTGATGGCCGCGGTGACACGGCTGGCGACCGGCGAGGCGGTGACCACCATCGCCCTGGACCTGGGCTATGAAAGCCCCAGCGCGTTTTCCAGCCTGTACCGGCGAGTCATGGGCCAGCCGCCGTCGGCGGCACGCCAGGGCAGATGAAAACCCCGCTGGACGTATGTGATCGTACAACTGCTTGCGCTATCATCACGCCTGTCTTTCACAACCAGACATACAGGGCATGACAGAGCAGCAGGTACAGGCACGGACCCGGCGCAAGCCGCGCAGTCTGGCCCAGGAACTGGTCACGGTGCTGACCGAACGCATCCGCAGCGGCCAGCTCAAGCGCGGCGACAAGCTGCCCACCGAGTCGCAGATCATGGTCGAGGAGGGGGTCAGCCGCACCGTGGTGCGCGAGGCCATCTCGCGGCTGCAGGCCGCCGGCCAGGTCGAGACCCGCCACGGCATCGGCACTTTCGTGCTGGACGCGCCGAGCACTGGTGGCTTTCGGATCGACCCGGCGACCATCGTCACCTTGCGCGAAGTGCTGGCGGTGCTGGAGTTGCGCATCGCCCTGGAGATCGAAGCCGCGGGCCTTGCCGCCCAGCGTCGCGGCGATGAGGAACTGGCCGGCATGCGCGCGGCGCTGGACGAGCTCAACGAGGGCGCGGCCCACGCCTCGGATGCGGTGTCGGCGGATTTCCAGTTCCACCTGCGCATTGCCCAGGCCAGCGGCAATCACTATTTCGCCGACATCATCAACCACCTGGGTACCAGCATCATCCCGCGCACCCGGCTCAATTCGGCGCGCCTGGCCCATGACGACCAGGCGCACTACATGAGCCGGCTGATGCATGAGCACGAGGCGATCTACGAGGCCATCGCCCGACGCGACAGCGAAGGCGCGAAGATGGCCATGCGCATGCACCTGAGCAACAGCCGCGAGCGCCTGCGCCAGGCCCATGAAGAGGCCGAGGCGCAAGGCATTTGATCTGTACTGGTCCCTTCGCGGGTAAACCCGCTCCCACAGGTTCTTCACAGCGCGCTGGCAAACGCTGATCCCTGTGGGAGCGGGTTTACCCGCGAAGAGGCCGACGCAGGCACCCTAAAAGAGCCCAGGGCTCTCAGACCGCCCCGTCACTCCACTGCCCATTCACCAATCGCCGCAGCCCCAGCGGGTTACCATCGCGCAATGCCTCCGGCAGCAGCGCCTGCGGGTAGTTCTGGTAGCACACCGGGCGCAGGAACCGATCGATGGCCAGGGTGCCGACCGAAGTGCCGCGGGCATCCGAGGTCGCCGGGTAAGGTCCGCCATGGACCATGGCGTCGCACACCTCGACCCCGGTCGGGTAGCCATTGACCAGGATCCGCCCGACCTTCTCCTCCAGCAGCGGCACCAGCCAGGCAAACGCCTCGAAGTCTTCCGGCTCGCCGATCAGCGTGGCGGTCAGCTGGCCGCGCAGACCGAGCAGGGCGGCGCGCAGTTGCTCGCGGTCGCTGACTTCGACGGCCACCGTGGCCGGGCCGAACACTTCTTCCTGCAGCAGCGGGTCGGACTCCAGCAGCAGACGGGCGTCGGCCTTGAACAGCTGGGCACGGGCCTGGTCGCCCTGTTGCGCCTGACCGGCCAGGTGCTGGATGCCGGCATGGGCGTGCAAGTGTTCCAGGCCGGCGACATAGCTGCGCAGGCCGCCGGCGTTGAGCAGGGTCTGGCCAGCCTGTTGCTCCAGATGCCGGCCCAGGTCATTCAGCAACTGGCTGAAGCCAGGCGACTGCAGGCCGATCAGCATCCCCGGGTTGGTGCAGAACTGCCCGGCGCCCAGGCACACGGAGCCGGCCAGCTCACGGGCGATGGCTTCGCCGCGCTTGGCCAGCGCGCCCGGCAGGATGATCACCGGGTTGATGCTGGACATCTCGGCGAACACCGGGATCGGTTGCGCCCGCTCGGCAGCCATGCGGCACAAAGCGTCGCCGCCCTTGAGCGAGCCGGTGAAGCCGACCGCCTGGATGGCCGGGTGCTTGACCAGCCACTCACCGACACCGCCACCGAACACCATGTTGAACACGCCCTTGGGCATGCCGGTGCGTTCGGCGGCGCGCAGGATGGCGCAGGCCACCAGGTCGGCGGTGGCCATGTGGCCACTGTGGGCCTTGAACACCACCGGGCAACCGGCGGCCAGGGCTGCGGCGGTGTCGCCGCCGGCGGTGGAGAAGGCCAGCGGGAAATTGCTGGCGCCAAATACCGCTACCGGGCCGACGCCGATACGCATCTGGCGGATGTCCACCCGTGGCAGCGGCTGGCGCTCGGGCAGCGCCAGGTCGATGCGCGCACCGAGGAAGTCGCCACGGCGCAGTACCTGGGCGAACAGGCGCATCTGCCCGCTGGTGCGGCCGCGTTCGCCCTGGATACGCGCGGCGGGCAGGGCGGTTTCGCGGCAGACGATGGCGACGAAGCTGTCATCGAGTTCGTCAAGTTCGGCGGCGATGGCGTCGAGGAATTCGGCGCGGCGTGCCGGGGGGAGCTGGCGGAATTCGCCGAAGGCGACGGCGGCGGCTTGGGCGGCGCGGTCGACTTCGCCCTCGGTGGCCTGGGCAAAGCTGTAGGGCAGTGCCTCGCCGGTGGTGGCGTCCAGGCTTTGCAGGCGTTGCGGGCCGACGGCA
Source organism: Mitsuaria sp. RG (assembly GCF_028369275.1). Taxonomy (NCBI): domain Bacteria; kingdom Pseudomonadati; phylum Pseudomonadota; class Betaproteobacteria; order Burkholderiales; family Sphaerotilaceae; genus Roseateles; species Mitsuaria sp. RG. The sequence continues at coordinate 24,034 of NZ_JAQMYQ010000039.1, read as the reverse complement.
CTGCGTTGGCCGGCGATGAAGTTGTGGCCGAGGATATTGGGCATGGGGTGCTCCTGTCGAGGGACGTTGGGGGGCGCTTTGCGCCCCTTTCGCGGCACAAGGCCGCTCCTACAAGGGGGATGCGATCTACTGTAGGAACGGCCTTGTGCCGCGAAAGGGCTGCGCATCAGCCCCAATATTCATCAGGTAATAGGTGCCGGATTGAACAGGGTGATGTCGTTGTGCAAACCATGCTGCTCGGCCCAGGTGCGCTTGCGACCGCTGGCCACGTCGAGGTAGTAGTGGAACAGCTCCCAACCAAGCTCCTCGATGCTCGCCCGGCCACTGGCGATGCGCCCGGCGTCGATGTCGATCAGGTCCGGCCAGCGCTGGGCCAGTTCGCTGCGGGTGCATACCTTGACCACCGGTGCCATGGCCAGGCCGTAAGGCGTGCCGCGACCGGTGGTGAACACATGCAGGTTCATCCCGGCGGCCAGCTGCAGGGTGCCGCAGACGAAGTCGCTGGCCGGGGTGGCGCAGAAGATAAGGCCCTTGTGCGTGACCCGTTCGCCCGGGCCGAGCACGCCCTGGATGGCGCCGCTGCCGGACTTGACGATCGAGCCCAGGGATTTCTCGACGATGTTGGACAAGCCACCTTTCTTGTTGCCTGGCGTGGTGTTGGCGCTGCGATCCGCCGCGCCCTGTTGCAGGTAGCGGTCGTACCAGTCCATCTCGCGCACCAGCGCCTCGGCGACTTCCGGCGTTTCGGCGCGGGAGGTGAGCATGTAGATGGCGTCGCGCACCTCGGTGACTTCCGAGAACAGCACGGTGGCTCCGGCGCGCACCAGCAGGTCGGCGGCATGGCCCAGGGCGGGGTTGGCGGTGATGCCGGAAAAGGCGTCGCTGCCGCCGCATTGCATGCCCAGGATCAGCTCGCTGGCCGGCACGGTTTCGCGGCGGCGCTGGTCAAGCTTGCGCAGGCGGGTTTCGGCCAGGGCCATGATCTGCTCGATCATCTCGACGAAGCCCAGCGAGGCGTCCTGCAGGCGGTATAGCCAGGGCTCGCTGAGATCCACGGAAGGGTCGTCCTCGTGCATCACCTGGCCGGCCTGGAGTTTTTCGCAGCCCAGGCTGATGACCAGCGCCTCGCCGCCCAGGTTGGGGTTGCGCGCCAGGTTGCGCACGGTGCGAATCGGGATGTAGGCATCGCGGGCGTTGATCGCCACGCCGCAGCCGTAGCTGTGGGTGAGGGCGACCACATCATCCACGTTGGGGTATTTTGGCAGCAGTTCGCTGCGGATGCGCTTGACCGCGTGGTCGAGCACGCCGGTCACGCACTGCACGGTGGTGGTGATGCCGAGGATGTTGCGGGTGCCGACGGTGCCGTCGGCATTGCGATAGCCTTCGAAGGTGAAGCCTTCGAGGAGCGCCTGGGCGGCGGGCACGGCGTCGCAGCGCGGCAGGCTGTCGAGCTCGGGGGCGGCCGGCATCGCCAGTTGATCTTCCTTGACCCAACTGCCCTGGCGCAGGTCTTCCAGGGCGTGGCCGATGACCTGGCCGTAGCGGCGCACCGCCTCGCCCCGGCGGATATCCACGGTGGCGACCTTGTGGCTCTGCGGCACGCCCTCGACCAGGGTCAGGCCGTCGGCGAAGCGCGCGCCTTCGCCCAGGCCGCCGTCGTTGACCACCACCACGACATTGTCGTCGGGGTGCAGGCGCACGTAGCGGGGCGACTCGGAATGTTCGATCAACTGCATGGTCAGGCCCTTCTTGTCGTTTCTTTCAGGCTTCTTGTACGCCAGCCTGCGCCCGGGCAGGGCGCAGGCGTGTTTCACTCAATGGCGCGAAGTGGCAAGTTCAGCGGTGGGTGCCGCTTCCTGCTTCGGGTCGTCCTTGAGCTCGATGCGCTTGATCGGACCGACGATCACCAGGTAGCTGAACACTGCCACCAGGGCGTTGGCGCCCACGTACACCAGGGCCCACTTGAACGAGCCGGTGGCGCTGATGATGTAGCCGATGACGATCGGCGTGGTGATCGAGGCGATGTTGCCGAAGGTGTTGAACAGCCCACCCGACAGCCCGGCGATCTGCTTGGGCGAGGTGTCGGCGACCACCGCCCAGCCCAGCGCGCCGATGCCCTTGCCGAAGAACGCCAGGGTCATGAAACCGACCACCATCCATTCGGCCTCGACGTAGTTGCAGAAGACCATGGTGGTCGACAGCAGCAGGCCGCAGACGATCGGCAGCTTGCGCGAGAAGGTCAGCGAGTTGCCGCGGCGCAGCAACCAGTCCGACAGCACGCCGCCGAGCACGCCGCCGATGAAGCCGCACACTGCCGGCAGCGAGGCGATGAAGCCGGCCTTGAGGATGGTCATGCCGCGTTCCTGCACCAGGTACACCGGGAACCAGGTGAGGAAGAAGTAGGTGATGGCGTTGATGCAGTACTGGCCCAGGTAGACGCCCAGCAGCATGCGGCTGGTCAGCAGTTGCTTGATGTAGCCCCATTTCGGGCCGTCGTTGCCGCGTTTCTGGTCCATGTCCACCAGGCCGCCGTTCTGTTCGATGTGCTCGAGCTCGGCGGCACCGATGCGCGGGTGCTGGCGCGGGTTGTAGATGGTCTTGAGCCACACCGCCGAGAACACGATGCCCAGCGCGCCCATCACCACGAACACATGTTCCCAGCCGAAGGTGAAGACGATCCAGCCCATGATCGGCGCGAACAGCGCGGTGGCGAAGTACTGCGCCGAGTTGAAGATCGCCGAGGCGGTGCCGCGCTCTTGCGTCGGGAACCAGGCCGCGACGATCCGGGCATTGCCGGGGAACGACGGCGCTTCGGCGAAGCCGACCAGAAAGCGCAGGGTGAACAGCGTGACCACCGCCCAGGCCACCGGCAGGCCGCCGACAAAGCCCTGCAGCAGGGTAAACAACGACCAGGTGAAGATGCTGAAGGCGTAGACGTTCTTCGAGCCGAAGCGGTCAAGCAGCCAGCCGCCGGGGATCTGCCCGGCCACGTAGGCCCAGCCGAAGGCGGAGAAGATGTAGCCGAGGGTGACCGCGTCGATGCCCAGGTCCTTCTGCAGGCTGGAGCCGGCGATGGCGATGGTGGCGCGGTCGGCGTAGTTGATGGTGGTCACCAGGAACAGCATCAACAGGATCAGGTAGCGCACATGCGTCTTTTTCGTCGCTTGCATGCTGGTTACTCCCACTCGTTATTTTTATACGGGGATCGGTTGTGGGCCGGAGCAGGGTGGCCCTGCTCCGGCGGCGGCATCGGCAGGCCGCAGGAAGTTCGCTTATTGCGGGCCCATCTTGTCCATCAGCGCGGCGAGCATCTCGTACTCCTGCGCGGTCAGGTCGGTCAGCGGCGTGCGCACGGGCCCGGCGTCGTAGCCGGCGATCTTCGCCCCGGCCTTGACGATGCTCACGGCGTAACCGGCCTTGCGGTTGCGGATGTCCAGGTACGGCAGGAAGAAGTCGTCGATCAGCCTGGCCACGGTGGCGTGATCGTCGCGGGCGATGGCGTGGTAGAAGTCCATCGCCGTCTTCGGCACGAAGTTGAACACCGCCGAGGAGTACACCGGCACACCCAGGGCCTTGTACGCCGCAGCATACACCTCGGCGGTAGGCAGGCCACCCAGGTAGCTGAAGCGATCACCCAGGCGGCGACGAATCGACACCATCAGCTCGATGTCGCCCAGGCCGTCCTTGTAGCCGATCAGGTTCGGGCAGCGTTCGGCCAGGCGTTCCAGCAGGTCGGCGTTCAGCCGGCAGACGTTGCGGTTGTATACCACCACGCCGATATTCACCGCCTTGCACACCGCCTCGACATGGGCGGCGACGCCGTCCTGGCTGGCTTCGGTGAGGTAGTGGGGCAGCAGCAGCAGGCCTTTGGCGCCGAGGCGCTCGGCCTCTTTGGCGTATTCGATGGCCTGGCGGGTCGAGCCGCCGACGCCGGCGAGGATCGGCACCGACGTGGCGCAGGTGTCGACGGCGGTCTTGATCACCTGGCTGTACTCGCTGGCGGCCAGGGAGAAGAACTCGCCGGTGCCGCCGGCGGCGAACAGGGCGCTGGCGCCGTAGGGGGCGAGCCATTCCAGGCGCTTGACGTAGCCGGCCGGGTTGAAGTCGCCGTGGGCGTCGAAGTCGGTGACGGGGAACGACAGCAGGCCGTGGGAGAGGATGGATTGCAGTTCTTGTGGGGTCATTGTTGTAGGCATCCTGTGGCGCTTGGAGGAGGGGAACCAAGGTGAGAGGTAAGTTATCGTACAACTGTAATCATGACTAGTCCCTCGCGATAGAAATTTTGAATCCATCCCGCCATGACAGCGCCAACCCCTGTAGGAGCGGCCTTGTGCCGCGAAAGGGCCGCACAGCGGCCCCGGAATTTCGGCGTTGAGCCACGATCGCCGGGGCCGCGTTGCGACCCTTTCGCGGCATAAGGCCGCTCCTACAGGGGAACGCGTAAACCCGAGAATTTGGCAGAGGAGTGTTGTCGTATGACTTGTGGAGGAGGAGAAAAAAAGATCGCGGAGACAGGCACAAGCCCGCCGCCCGCTTCCACGGGAAGTGTTCTGGGACCAGCAGAGGGTGACCGGGGAAACGGGGGCGGTATTGCACCGCCCCGCGATCAAAGCTAACGAAGCTTCAGTGGATCAGGCAGCCTGGTGGTGCTTGACCTGGGACTTGCGGACCTGGGCGCGGCAGGCGTCGCCGAAGGCCTGGAACATCTTGATCGAGTCGGGGTTCTTTGCCGCCTGCCACTCCGGGTGCCACTGCACCGCGAACAGGAAGGGCGACAGGCTCGGGGCGTGGATCGCCTCGACCAGGCCGTCTTCGGCATGGGCGATCGGCTCGATGCCGGCACCCAGGTTGCGCAGGCCCTGGCCGTGCAGCGAATTGACGCGGATCTCGTCGGTGCCCAGGGTATCGCGCAGCCAGCTGCCTGGCTTGATCTTCACGCTGTGCACCGCGGCGTACTGGACTTCGACCGGATCTTCCGGGTTTTCCCGGTGGTCGTTGAAGCCGGGCTCGGCGTAGACCTTCTGGTAGATGTCACCGCCCAGGGCCACGTTGATTTCCTGCATGCCGCGGCAGATGCCGAAGATCGGCAGGCCGCGCTTGATCGCGGCCTTGACCAGTGGCATGTCGAACAGGTCGCGGTCTTTGTCCTGGCCCTTGCCGGGGGTCTGGTTTTCCTGGCCGTAGAGGCTCGGGTCGATGTTGCTGCCGGCACCGGTCAGGTAGACGCCGTCGGCCATGTCCAGGTAGGTCTCGAGGTCTTCGACGCCACAGCAGGTGGGCACCAGGACCGGGACGCAACCGGCGAAATCGACCAGCGGGGTGATGTATTTGTGGGTCATGACCTGATAGTCATGGCCTTTGCGCTCTTGGCTGCCCATGGTCATCAGGACGACGGGTTTGCGCAGGGAGGGTTGCTTGTTGCCAATGTTGCTGTTGGACATATGTCACCTTGAGACAGGTCATGCCTGTCGTTGTTGTGCAGGCGCACGGCCGGGGCCTTCAGTGCTGCCTGGAGCCCCGAGCACTGCCGGCTCGCCTTGCAGGCGATGTCGGTCGGGGCCTGACTCCTAGCTTGCCAGAGCCGTTCGATATGTCAAACGAGTGGCGAGGCGCCCAGGCGCCGGTTTCCGGGGGATTGAGATGTTCAAGGCCTTGGCTGGCAAGGGTTTGGCGGGGGTTTAGGTCAATAATATTTAACGATGCAGTTGGCTCATTGCGCCGGTGCAATGATCGCTCGTGCACGTTGGTTTTTCGCCGACAAGCAGGCGTACGGCACAGTCCGGGCCGTGTCTGTCTGCAGGCATGCCTGCAAGGGAAGTTGGACTTGTCGGCGAAAGGGCCGCAGAGCGGCCCCATTACAGCAGGAGGCGTTTCAACCGATCTGCTTGCGCAGTAGCGCCATGGCCCGATCGATCTGTTGCTCGTCGTTGAGCAGGCTGGGCGCAAAGCGGATCACCGGCCCGACGTCGCGGTCCACGGCATCGACCATGACCTTGTTGGCGTTCAGGTAGGCCGCCACGGCATCGGGATCGCGGTCCTTGATGCGCAGGAAGGTGAAGCCGGCGGAGAACTCACGGCTGACCGGGGTCACCAGCTCGATGGCGCGGTGCTCGGCCAGGCGTGCCTTGAGGTAGTCGTTGAGCTGATGGATGCGCGCCTGGACGTCGGCCTTGCCCAGGGCCAGGTGCAGCTTGAAGGCCTCGCCCAGCGCCCAGCGGTGCTCGAAGGCGTGGTAACCGCCCGGGGTCATGATGGTGCCGAAGTCCTCGTTGCGCGAGAAGGTGGCGAAGGTCGGTGTCAGGTGCTGCATCTGCTCCGACGCCGCGCATATGATCCCCGTGCCCCGGGGGCCGAACATCCATTTGTGGGTGCCGGCGATGAACCAGTCGCAGTTGAAGTCGGCGAAGCGCACGTTTTCCACGCCGAAGCCGTGTACGCCATCGACCACGTAGAGAATGCGCTCGGCCTCGTCGCGGTTGCGGTTGTGCTGGCGTACCAGTTCGCCGATGGCGCCCACCGGCAGCTTGACGCCGCTGCCCGAGTGCACCCAGGTCATGCCCAGCACCCGGGTCTCGGGGCGGATGCTGCGGTCGATCAGGCTCAGGACCCGATCAGTGGAGACCTCGCCGGGTTTGTCGAACAGGCGCAGCTTGCGCACCTGGGTGCCGTGCTGGCGCTGGCGGAATGCCAGGCAATTGTGGGTCGAGTAGTGCTCGTGTTCGGTGGTGAGGATTTCCTGGTGCGGCGCCACATGCAGGCCGCCGTAGATCATGCCCAGGCCCTCGGTGGTGCTGCCGGTCAGGGCAACCTGGCGCGGACGCACATCCAGGTAGCGGCCCGCCCATTCGCGGACCTCGTCCTCGCGTTGCCATTCGTACTGGCTTTCCCAGTCCATGCACAGGGCCGGGTTGCGGTCGAGGGTGGCGCGGTGGCGGTCGATCGCTTCCTGCACCGGGCGCGGGTGGGCGGTAATCAGGAAATTGGCGAAGTGCGCGACATCGGGGGCCAGGGGGAACAGTTGGCGCAGTTGGCGCCATTTGTCCGGGCCTTGCAGTGTCGGGGCTGCCGGCTCGGCGGCCAGGGCACCGGGCAGCAAGGGCAGGCTGGCGGCCAGGGCGGCGGCCTGCTTGAGGAAGGCGCGCCGGTCAGTCATGGCGAGCTTCCCGGTTGTTGTCGAGCAGGGCCACCGGGTTGGCGGCTTTCTGCACTTGCCCCCACACACGCAGGAAGTTGCCCGCCCAGAGTTTGGCGATATCGGTTTCGGAATAGCCGCGGGTCAGCAGCTCGGCGGTGACGTTACGGATCTCGCCGACGTTCATGAAGCCGGTGACGCCGCCGCCATCGTTGAAGTCGGAGCTGATGCCGACATGGTCGATACCCATCTTCTTCACGGCGTAGTCGATGGCATCGACGTATTCCTTGAGGCCGGCACGGGGCTCTTCGTCGACGATGGCGTAAAGGCTGCTGGCGTATTCGCCGAAGCGCGCCTCGGGCCAGATGGCGATGATCGGGTCGCCTGGCATCAGCGCGTTGGTCAGGCCTTGCAGCGGTTGCAGGTCGAAGCGCGCGCGCAGGGCCTCGAGTTTTTCCAGGGTCGGCTTGCTCAGCGGCTTGAGGTAGGTGGTGAAGGCCACGACCTGGAGCACGCCGCCGCTGTCCTTGATCAGTTGCATCTCCTTGTCGGAGAGGTTGCGCGGGATGTCCACCAGCGCCCGCGGCGCCGAGTGCGAGGCGACGAACGGGGCGCGACTCAGGCGGGCCACGTCTTCCAGGGCCAGGGTGGACATCTGTGAGACGTCGATGATCACGCCCAGGTCGTTGAGCCGCTTGACCGCCTGCTCGCCCAGTGGCGACAGGCCGCCGAAGGCGTCGGGGGTGTCGTTGAAGAACGGCAGCGGGCGCGAGGAGTCGGCCCAGGCGTTGTTGCCGGTGTAGCTGAAGCCGAACATGCGCATGCCGCGCTTGCTCCACAGGTCGAGCTGCGACAGGTCGTTGCCCAGCGGGTAGGCGTTGAGCATGCTGATGAAGATGGCGAACTTGCCTTCGCCGTTCAGGCGGCGGAAGTCCTCGGGGGTGTAGGCGATGCCGACCTGGTTGGGGAAGTCGCGCACGATCCCGCTGATGATCTTGTAGCGCACTTCCTGCTGGTTGCGGGCCTCGTCGACGAAGCCCGGGGTCGGACGGTGCGGTGCGTTCGGGCCGTTCCACAGCTCGGGCCAGCCGAAGACGGTCAGCGCCGCGCCCGACAACCGGCCCTTGGCCGCCTTGGCCAGGTCGAACTGACCACGGCCGTCCTTGTCAGCCTCGTAGCCGTCGCTGCCGTAGCCCAGCGGCACGGTGACATGGCTGTCGAAGGAGAGCATGTGTTCGTGCAGTTCATTGGCCTGCTGCACGATGGCGCGGGGATAGCCGCTGTCCTGCTTCCAGAAGTAATAGCCGGCGGCGCCACCCAGGGCGGCCACCAGGGCCAGGGGCAGGCCGATGTACAAGGCTTTGCGGGAACGGGTCTTGGTCATTGCCATCTCGTTGCGGGGCTGATCGGGTCGGCCTGTCGGGTCGCCAGGGGCGCCAGGGCATGGCTCGGGTATGTGGTGGACGAATGACGAGGGGGTAAATTTATCGGCGTAAAGCCATCAAGTCTGCCGTGGCGCGGCCGATAGCGCTGGTATTGAAAGGACCCACCACGGAGGATTAGGGAATGGTAGGTATCAACAGTGCGACGATGGGCGTGATCACCAGTGTGGCCAACGCCCAGCCCGCAGAAAAGAAAGAAAAGCCGTTGACGAGCGTCGCGGTGGACCTGTCGGGTGAAACCACCCCGGGCAAGGCCGAGGAGGCCAAGCAGGCCGAGGGCGGTGAGGGCAGCGGCGAGCCGGGGCACATTACCCAGCTGCGCGACATGATCAAGCAATTGCAGAAGCAGCTTGCCGAAGAGCAGAAGCAACTGGCGATGATTGCCGAGCAAGAGATGGACGAAACCTCCAAGCTGGCCATGATCACCGCCAAACAGGCGAGCATCGCCACCCTGAGCGGGCAGATCCTGGCCGCCACGCAACAGTTGCTCGAAGCGTTGACCAAGACTGGCGGCAGCAGCGCCGGTGGCATGATCGCCACCCAGGCCTGAGACCCATACCGGTAAAGCAAGACGCCCCGCATCATGCGGGGCGTCGTCGTTTCAGCGGTGTGTCAGTCCTGCGCCAGGCGCGCGCGGCTCTGGCGCTCGCTCTTGTACTGCATGGCCACCGCCGGCGCCGGCTTGGCGCTGCCGGTCTCCAGCCACTGGCGCATGCGGCTGGCATCGGCGAAGTGGGTGTACTTGCCGTAGGCGTCGAGAATCACCATGGCCACCGGACGGTTGTCCATCTTCGTCAGCAGCACCAGGCAATGCCCCGCTTCGTTGGTGAAGCCGGTCTTGGTCAGGGCGATGTCCCAGTTGCTCTTGTTCACCAGGTGGTCGGTGTTGCGAAAGCCCAGGGTGTAGTTGGGCTTGCGGAACGCCACGGTCTTCTCGCGGGTGGTCGACAGCTCGCTGAGCAGCGGATACTTGCGCGAGGCCATCAACAACTTGGCGAGGTCGTGGGCGGTGGACACGTTCAGGGTCGACAGGCCGGTCGGCTCGACGTAGCGGGTGCGGCTCATGCCAAGGCTGCGGGCCTTGGCGTTCATCGCCTTGATGAAGGCGCCATAGCCACCGGGGTAGTGGTTGGCCAGGGTGTTGGCCGCGCGGTTTTCCGACGACATCAGGGTGATCAGCAACGTCTCGCGACGGTTCAGCTCACTGCCCAGGCGTACCCGCGAGTACACGCCCTTCATCTCCGGGTTGTTGGCGATGGTCATGCCGAGCATTTCGTCCATGGGCAGCTTGGCGTCGAGCACGACCATCGCGGTCATCAGCTTGGTGACCGAGGCGATGGGGCGCACGCGATCGGCGTGGCTGGCATACAGCTCCTTGTTGGTGTTGAGGTCGATCAACAGGGCGCTGCCAGAGGCCAGGTGCAGCTTGCTTGGGTCACGCTGGACCTGGGCCGGGGGTTGTGCAGCAGCGGTCGACGGTAGGGTCGCGGTACCTGTGAGCAACAGCAGCAGGCTGAGGATGGACAGGGAAGTTTTCACGTTGAGGCTCACTAAATGTTGGTATGTCGTTGGCTGTGCAAGGGTTTCCCCCCAAAAAACCGTTGCATTCTGGAGTATGGTCGAACCGCTGTCGAATGCCTTATATCTAAAGGGCGCAACGTGAAGTAAATTTAATCCGGCGTGCTTTGCGCCGCCTCCCTACGTGGTCAACCGGACGACCTGCCATGACGCTCACGATCGATTTCACCGACCAGGCCACCGGCCTGCATCACGATGCGATTCTCAAGCCCCTGCGCGCCTTCAACGACAGCGTGATCGGTTCGCCCGGCGCGGCCACCGTCGCCTGGACGCTGCGCGATCCCGACGATGATGAGGTCGTTGGCGGGCTCTACGCCAGGCTCGGAGGGGGTTGGTTGTTCGTCGAGCTGCTGGTGGTGCCCGAGCGCATGCGCGGGCAGGGCAGCGGACGCGAGCTGATGGCCCAGGCCGAGGCGCTGGCGAGGGAGAAGGGGTGTTGCGGAATCTGGCTGGATACCTTCAGTTTTCAGGCGCCGGACTTCTACCGCAAGCTGGGGTTCGAGGTGTTCGGCGAGCTTGCCGACTTTCCGCCTGGGCATACCCGTTATTTCCTGCATAAACGGTTGGCGTAGCATCTCGCTCCTCACAGTCGGGGCTGCTTTGCAGCCCTTTCGCGGCACAAGGCCGCTCCTACAAGGGTCAACCCACCCGCAACCAGATCGCCGAGGCGTCGTCGCTCATCTTGAACCGCGGGTAGCGCAGGCATGCGGCATCGTCGTGCTCGATGCCGCGCAGTGTCCGTGCCAGGTCATCCAGGCCGTGGCTTTGCAGGCGCTCGATGAAACCTGCCGGGTCATAGGCCCGGTAGGTATCGAACAGCGCCGCGAAGCCATCGCTCATCAGCAGCACATCGTCACCCACGGCGACTGGCGCTCGGCTGTAGAAGGTGCCCTCACGGGACAGCTCGGCATCGACGCCGAGCACGGCCCGGGGCCGTTCGCGGGCGCTGCGGCGGTCGGCCAGCACCGCCGGGGTGCGCACGCCGTGGGCGCCGGTGCCGGGGCCGAGTGCGGCGGCTTCGGCTTGCTCGACCTCGCGATCGGGCTCGGGGGTGAGGAAGCGGATGCCTTGCGCGCTGCGATGCAGCACCACGCAGTCGGCCAGGTGCGCGCAGACCAGTTCTTCACCCTCGATGGCCACTGCGGCAAAGGCGGCGCGCGGCAGTTCCCAGGTGGCCAGGGGCTCGCGCCGGCGATCCTGCCGGTAGGCCTGGGCAATAGTATCGAAAACTGTCTCGCAGACCTGTCGCAGTGGCCCCGAGGCCGTGGCGAAGGCGCGCTGGGCCGTGGCCGAGAGCCACGCCGCGCCGCCGCGCTCGCCGAGCAGGCCGGGGGCGCCGAGGTCGGTGGCGCCGTCGATGACCCAGGCGTGGCAGTCGGCGTTGCCGATACGGTCGTCATTGGGCACATCGGGCTTGCCAGCCAGGCACAAGCTCTGGATCAGGTCGAAATGCATGTCGGGCTCCAGGTCGGTGGGATCACCGACCTTGAGCCCTGCGCCGTCGCGAGTCAAATTTCACGGTCTGGGCGTGCGGTCCCAGCAATGACTGTCCAGGTCGCAGACGCCGAATTGCCGGTCCATCAGCGCCATGCGTCGCAGGTGGGCGTCGAGGATGTCGCGGCCTACTTCGCTGTCGATGATATAGCGGCTGTAGCGCTCGATCAGGCGTTGCTTCCAGGCATCGCGGGTAGCCGCGTCCAGGGTGTCGGGCGCAATGGCCAGGCGTTGCAGGGTGGTGTCGTCGACGCGCTTGAGCTGGTCGCTGAAGGTGGCGATGTAACGGGCGCGCTGTGCTTCCTTGTGACGGGAGGCTTCGGCATCGAAAGTATCGAGATTGCGTTGCCATTGCGCCCAGTAGGCATCCGGCAACTTCAGGTCGCGTTTCTGGCGCAATGCGTCGACGATCTGCGCGTTGCTCTGGCGCGGTGGTGGCTGTCGGTCCTGGCTGGCCAGTGGGTCCTGGGCCAGGATCTGTGTGATCCAGGCCGTGCGGGCTTCGCTATCCGGTTGAATCGGACCGAGCGGCGCTGAGTCGGTGGCGTTCGAGCGTGGCAGGCCATTGCAGCCGGTGAGTGACAGCAACAGCAACAGCGACAGAGCCAGCAGGGCTGGCAGGTTGTGGCGCAACATGAATCTTCCTTGAGTAACTGCACAATCGTGCATCCGATCGGATGCACGAGGGGTATCGGCTCTTGCCTGGCCGACTTGAGCGTTCAGCCGCGATGCTTGGCCAGGCGCATCAGTTTCGAGACCAGGCACTGTTCGCCGCAAATCTTTCAGCGTCTGTAAGATCGAGCGCCGCCCGCGCGGCGCATCGCGGGACAAGCCCGCTCCCACAGTTTGTTTCGGGCCAATTATGCCTGTGAAAGTACCGGCGCCTGCCTTGGTGCATGCCTTGAGTCATGTGGAGCAGCGTTAGCGACCACGCCAAAACCGCGTCGTACCAACAAGGCGGACCAGGTGATGGCACAGGAAAGACAGGCCCGAAACAAATGTGGGAGCGGGCTTGTCCCGCGATGCGCCGCGCGGGCGGCGCTCGATCTCACAGCCGCTGCAAGATTTGCGTAGGACACCTGGTAGCCCCGACGCAGTCAATGACCCACGAGCCAAAGACCTTGAAGGGGCTGAGGTTTGCGGCGATGATCCGCCGCAACCCGTTCACCGACGAGGAGGGTCCGCATGCCTGTTGCCCCGCTTTTGCGCTGCACCGACCTTGACGCCACCCGCCGTCATTACCGCGATGTGCTGCAATTTACCGTCGCCGACACCGCGCAATCGACCCTTACCGTCCAGTTGCACGACTGCCGCCTGCTGTTCACCGAGGACGACCTGTGGCGGCTGCCGCCGGGGTGTGCCGGGACCTTCTATCTGGTGGTCGAGGATGTCGACGGCTATTACGCACAAGTTCGCGAGCTGGCGGATATCGCCTGGCCGTTGCACGACACGGAGTATGGTTCGCGGGAGTTCGGCGTGCGTGATTGCAATGGCTATTACCTGGCCTTCAGCCAGCGGCACGCCGACGTCGCGCAAGCCGCACGGGTTGCCTCGTGATCCTGCGCGGCCGAGCATTGCTGGCGATGTTGCTGCTTGCCGGCCCGGCCTTGGCCATGGACGGCAAGGGCAACTCGAGCGACCACTTCACCGTCGGCTCGAGCCTCGCCACCGCAGCGGTGAGCGGCTCCACCAGCCATCCGACGCGTACCTACCAGGCCGCCCGCGACGATGCGTTGCTGTTCATCGCCAGCGACGGGCGCCTGCGCGGCGCACGGCTGGAGCAGGCCTTGGACGAGTACCGCCAGCTGCATCCGGTGAGCGCGCTGAGCGATCGTGAGCTGGCCCAGGCGTTCGCCTGCCAGGGCTGATGGCTTGAGCCGCTGATCGGTCCGCCCTGGCATGCCAGGACAGGCGGCTAGACTCGTGGGCAACGAGTCCCGCCAGGAGTCCGATCATGACCGCCAAGAACAGCATTTGCCTGTGGTACGACAGCGACGCCGAGGTGGCGGCGAACTTCTACGCCAGCACCTTCCCCGACAGCCGGGTGACCGCCGTGCACAAGGCGCCCGCCGACTACCCCTCGGGCAAGGCGGGCGATGTGATCACGGTGGAGTTCACCGTGATGGGCATCCCGTGCATCGGTCTCAATGGCGGCCAGGCGTTCAGCCACAGCGAGGCCTTTTCGTTCCAGGTGGCGACCGACAGCCAGGAGGAAACGGATCGCTACTGGGACGCCATCGTCGGCAACGGTGGCAGCGAGAGCGTGTGCGGCTGGTGCAAGGACAGGTGGGGGCTGTCCTGGCAGATCAGTCCGCGGGTATTGACCCAGGCGGTGGCCAGCCCCGATCGCGCCCTGGCGAAGCGGGCGTTCGAGGCGATGCTGCAGATGGGCAAGATCGACATTGCCACGATCGAGAAGGCCATCAAGGGCTGAAGGCGAGGCGCCTCAATGTACGGTCTTGCGTTCCCTGACGCACGCCCGTGCCTGTTCCGTCAGGACGTCCAGCCGCTCGTCGCGCAGGCGCTCGGCATCCATCATCGCCGCCTCACCCTGTTGCTTGAGCAGGTAGGCGTGGATCTGCCGGACTTCGACGGTCTGGTAGATCGGCGCGATGTCCAGCCGCCCGATCAGCGCGCCGCTGGCCTGCCCGGTACTGCTCATCAACACCTGTGGGCCGGTACAGGCGACCACCTGCAGGCCCATGTTCTCGAACCATGGCACCTGCTGGGCGAAAGTGCTCAGCTCGACGCAGGCATAGCGTTCACGCACTGCGTCCAGCAGGCCACGGGCGATGCCCTGACGGCGGTGGCTGGGCGTCACTGCAAGGTAGGCCAGGGCGCAGGCCTGCGGGTTGTCCTGGGCCGGCAGTACCAGGGCGAAGCCGAGCAACTGGTCCGGTGCCTCGGCATCCAGGGCCAGGGTCAGCTCGACGGCCAGGCCGCGGGTGCCGTCCAGGGCAATCAGGTACTGGTGCACCTCCAGGCCGACACCGTACTGGTACAGCGGGTAGAGTGGGTTGTCCGGGCTGATGGCGACGCTGCTGAGCTGGCCGACATGGTCGATCACCAGCTGGCGGATCTGGTTCTGGAAGGATTCGGGCGGCACGCCATCAAGGCGGCGGAGGATGAACATCGCGGGTCGGGCTCCGGCAGGATTGAAACACCCGCCCCGGAACGAGGCGGGTGATCATTCTAGCGCAGCCCGGCCAGCATGAGGTCGAGGTTCTGCACCGCGGCGCCCGAGGCGCCCTTGCCCAGGTTGTCGAACACCGCAGTCAGCAATACCTGGCCATGCTCGGGGTTGGCATACACGGCCAGGCGCAAGTCGTTGCTGTCGTTCAGCGCCTGCGGGTCCAGCGCCTGAGCTGGGCCGTGCTGGTGCAGAGGCATCACCTGCACATGGCGGGCACCCTGGTAATGCCGCTCCAGGCAGGCTTGCAGCTGCTCGGCGCTGACCCCGGGCAGCAGGCGCAGTTGCAGCGGGATGCTCAGCACGATGCCCTGGCGGTAGTCGCCGTAACCCGGCACGAACACCGGCCGCGCGCTCAGCCCCGCATGCTGCTGGATCTCTGGCACATGCTTGTGGGCGAGCTCCAGGCCGTATAGCTGGAGTGTCGGCAGGTAGGCGTCGCTGCGCTGCTCATGCCGCTCGACGGCGGCCCGGCCGCCACCGGAGTAGCCTGAGATGGCATGGATGCTCAGCGGATAGTCAGCCGGCAGCAAGCCTGCCTTGACCAGCGGATGCAGCAGGGCGATCGCGCCGGTGGGGTAGCAGCCGGGGTTGCTTACCCGGGTGGCCCGGGCAATGCGTTCGGCCTGTTGTTCGTTCAGTTCCGGCAGGCCATAGATCCAGCCGGGCGTGGTGCGGTGCGCGGAGCTTGCGTCGATCACCCGCACCGCCGGGTTGTGCAGGGTGGCCACGGCCTCGCGGGCGGCGTCGTCGGGCAGGCAGAGCACGGCGATATCGGCGCTGTTGATCGCCTCGCTGCGCCGCGCCGGGTCCTTGCGCTCGGCTTCGGGCAGGGTGAGCAGGCGCAGGTCCTGGCGGCCGTGCAGGCGGGCATGGATCTGCAGGCCGGTGGTGCCTTGGTCGCCGTCGATGAAGACGAGGGGCTGGTGCATGTCGGTGTTCCAGTGAAGAGAAGGAATGGCGTTATCCTCGTCGTTCGCTGGACGAAAGAAAATTTGAATATCATGATTGCCATGTTCAGTAATCCTGAATCTAAATCGCATGCCCCTGTAGGAGCGGCCTCGTGCCGCGAAAGGGCTGCGAAGCAGCCCCAGGGTTGCCCGTTTGGCGCGAAAGTGCCGGGGCTGCTGTGCAGCCCTTTCGCGGCACAAGGCCGCTCCTACCTGAGATGTGCCAGCCGCTATTACTTCATCCGTGCCGAGACCCCATGCGAGAAATCAGCCTCGACCGCCTGCGCACCCTGGTGGTGATTGCCGACCGTGCCTCCTTTGCCGATGCCGCCCGTCAGCTCAACCTGGCGCCTCCGACCATCAGCCTGCACGTGGCCGAGCTGGAGGCACGCATTGGTGCGCCCTTGCTCACCCGCACCCGCGGCCAGGTGCGCCCCACGGCCATTGGCGAGACCTTGCTGACCCGCGCCCGGCGCCTGCTGGCCGACGCCGACCAGGCCCTGGACGAAGTGCGCCGCCAGGTGCAGGGCCTGACCGGGCGGGTGCGCCTGGGCGCTTCGACTGGCGCCATCGCCCACCTGTTGCCCCAGGCCCTGGAAACACTGCGGGTGGACCATCCGGGAGTCGACGTGCAGGTTCAGGTGCTCACTTCACAGGCCTCCCTGGCGCGACTGCGCGAGGGCACCCTGGACATCGGCCTGGTGGCGCTGCCGCAGGTGGCGGGCAAAGGGGTGAGGATCACACCGTGGCGGCGTGACCCGATCATGGCCTATGTTCCCGCCGACTGGCAGCCGCCTGCCCGGGTCACGCCGGCCTGGCTCGCGGCCCGGGCGCTGATCCTCAACGACAGCTCCACGCAGTTGTCGCGGGTGACCTCGGAGTGGTTTGCCGCGGCGGGGCTGTACCCCGAGCCGCGGATCGAGCTGAACTACAACGATGCGATCAAGAGCCTGGTGGCGGCGGGCTACGGCGCCACCTTGCTGCCGCAGGAAGGGGAGGTGCAGCAGTCGCCGCCGCGCATCGCCCGGCGGCCGTTGCGACCGGGGATGTGGCGCCAACTGGGGATCGCCTGTCGCGAGGGGCAGGTGGAGCGGGCGACGGAACATGTACTGGAGGCGTTGGGGCGGCTGCGTCAATGAAAAATGGCAGTACAGGCTGTCACTTGCCATTCACTGGAGAATGCTAGTGCAGGATCTGCTTGAGAAACGCCTGTGCCCGCGCCGTGCGCGGCTGGCCGAAGAACACCTCGGGTGGGCTGTCCTCGATAATCTTTCCGCCCTCGAGGAACAGCACCCGCTCGGCCACCTGCCGGGCGAAGCCCATCTCGTGGGTGACGCACAGCATGGTCATGCCGGTGCCGGCCAACTGCACCAGCACATCCAGCACCTCGGCCACCATCTCCGGGTCGAGCGCCGAGGTCGGCTCGTCGAACAGCATGATCCTCGGTTTCATGCATAGCGCCCGGGCGATCGCCACCCGCTGCTGCTGGCCACCGGACAGCTGGCTGGGGTACTTGTGCGCCTGGCTCTCGATGCCGACCTTGCTCAAGTAGAAGCGCGCCCGTTCCTCGGCCTCCCGGCGCGACAGGCCGCGCACGCTCATCGGCGCCAGCAGGCAGTTGTCGAGCACGCTCATGTGCGGGAACAGGTTGAAGTGCTGGAACACCATGCCGATCTCGCTGCGCACCTGGTCGGCCTGGCGGCCTTTGCTGGCGAGGTCGGTGCCGGCCACGCGGATGCTGCCCTGCTGGGCGATTTCCAGGCGGTTGATGCAGCGGATCAGCGTCGACTTGCCCGAACCTGACGGGCCGCAGAGCACGATGCGCTCGCCCTCGCGCACCGACAGGTCGATATCGTGCAGCACATGGAAGGCGCCGTAGTGCTTGTTCAGGCCCTCGATGCGAATCAGCTCCGGGCGCGGATCGGGGGCAGGGTGCAGGCTGGCAAGGCTCAGGGGGGCGGTCATCTTGTTGTTCTCCCGCTCAAGGTTCAGTCGAAACGTGCGGCGCTGTAGGGCGCAGGGTCGGTGAAGGGGTGCTCGCCGGTCATCAATTCGGCCAGCAGGCGGCCGCTGACCGGGCCCAGGGTCAGGCCGTGGTGGGCATGGCCGAAGTTGAACCACAGGTGCTTGTGCAGGGGCGCCGGGCCGATCACCGGGCGCATGTCCGGCAGGCAGGGGCGGCGGCCCAGCCACGGCTTGTCGTCCAGGCGCTCGCCCAGGGCCGGGAACAGCTGGCGCGCCAGGGCCTCGCAGCGGCGCAGCTGGATCTCGTTGGCGGCGGCATCGCTTGCGGCGAATTCGATGCCGGTGGTCAGGCGCACGCCACGGGCCATCGGCGCCAGGACATAGCCGCCCTGGGTGTCGCAGATCGAGTGGCCCAGCTCGGCGCCGTCGCGGGTGGCGTAGTGCATGTGGTAGCCGCGCTTGATGCCCAGCGGAAAGCGGTAGCCCAGCCGCTCGTAGAGGTCGGCCGACTGCGGGCCGAGGCAGGCCACCACCTCGTCGGCCGTCACCGTCCCTCGACGGGTGTCCAGCTGCCAGCCGTCCTCGACCTGGCGCAGGCTGCGCGCGTCGCCATGGAGGAACTGCCCGCCGCGCTGGACGAACAGCGCCGCGTAGCCACGGGTCAGGCCGCCGGGGTTGCTCACTGTCTTCGGGTCGAGCCAGTGGATGCCGCCGATCACGCCACCGTCCAGTTGCTGTTCGCGGGCCTGCAGTTGTTCGCGTTCGAGGATCTCGTACTGCAGACCATAACGGGCCAGGCCCCGCAGGTCGCGCTTGGCCTGTTCGAACAGCGCACTGTCACGGTACACCTCGATCCAGCCCTTGGCCTGTACCAGTCCTTGCAGGCCGGCGGCCTCGATCAGCGCATCGTGTTCCTCGACGCTGCGCTGCACCAGCGGCAGCATGTCGGCGGCAGCCTTGGCCAGGCGGCCGGGGGCGGACTGGCGCCAGTAGCTGAGCAGCCAGGGCGCGGCCTTGGGCAGGTGGGTCAGGCTGTAGCGCACGTCGGGCTGGCGGTTCAGGCCGTAGCGCAGCAAGGCGCTCCATTGGCGCGGGAAGGCGTAGGGGATCACGCTGGAGCGCTCGATCAGCCCGGCGTTGCCATGGCTGGTGCCGCTGCCCGGTTCGTCGCGGTCGACGAGGATCACCTGGCGTCCGCGGGCCTGCAGGTGCAGGGCGGTGCTGACGCCGACGATGCCGGCGCCCAGGACGATGGTCTGGCAATGCATGAAAAGGTTCCTTCAATCAGTTCAGGTGGCGGCCCAGGCGGGCCTCCAGGTGTTTCAGGGTGCGCCGGACCACCTCGACGATCAGCAGGTAGAGCACCGCCGCCCACAGGTAGATCTGGAAGTCGAAGCTGCGCGAGAAGGCCAGCTTGGTCACCCCCATCAGGTCGTAGATGGTCACCAGCGAGGCGATGGCGCTGGCCTTGATCATCATGATCAGCTCGTTGCCCAACGGGCCGATGGCCACCAGCAGCGACTGCGGCAGCACCACCTTGAAGAAGGTGGTCGAGCGCTTGAGGTTGAGGGCCTTGGCCGCCTCGTACTGGCCCGGCGCGACGGCCATCAGGCTGGCGCGGAAGATCTCGGCCTGGTACGCGGCGGTGTTGAGGGTGAAGGCGAGCAGGGCGCAGTACCAGGCCTCGCGGAAGAACCACCACAGCCCCAGGTCCTGCCAGAAGCCCTTGAGCGAACCGAGCCCGTAGTACAGCAAAAACAGCTGGGCCAGCAGCGGCGAGCCGCGAAAGAAATACACGTAGCCCGCAGCCAGGCGTCGCAGAACGAGGTGCTGCGACATCCGCGCCAGGGCCAGGAGCATGCCCAGCAGCGCGCCGAGGGTGAAGGAGATCGCCACCAGCTTGGCGGTGACCAGCAGGCCATCGACGAAGCGCGCGCCGTAGCGCTCCAGCAGGTCGGGATCGAGCACGTAGGCCAGCAGTTGCTCCGGGCTCATGGGCGGGCTCCTTGCAAATGGCGGTTGCTGCGCCGCTCCAGCAGGGTGAAGACCCTGCCCGACAGCGCCGAGAACAGCAGGTAGACCAGGCAGGCGACGCCGTAGAACAGCATCGGCTCCTTGGTCACGCTGACCGCCAGGTTGGTCTGGCGCATCAGGTCGATCAGCGAGATGGTCGAGACCAGCGAGGTGTCCTTGAGCAGGCTCAGCCAGTTGTTCGACAGGCCCGGCAGGGCGATGCGCGTCAGTTGCGGCAACACCACCTTGAAGAATCCGGTGCGCTTGCTAAGGCCCAGGGCCGCGCAGGCTTCCAGTTGGCCCTTGGGCAGGGTCTTGAAGGCCATCAGCCAGATCTCGCTGGAAAACGCGGCGAACACCAGGCTGAAGGCGGCCATCGCGGCGAGGAAGGTGTTGATCAGCACCTCGCCCTGGTAGCCCAGCGCGGCGAGGATCTTCTGCGCGGCGATCTGGCAGCCGTAGTAGATGATCAGCAGGGTCAGCAATTCGGGCAGGCCGCGGAACACCGTGGAGAACGTGGTGGCCCAGGCCCGCGGCAGGCGTTTGCGCGAGCGCGCGGCGAGCGCCACCAGCAGGCCCAGCGGCAGGCCGATGGGCAGGCAGGCCAGGGCCAGCGACACGGTCACCAGAGCGCCGGCCAAGAGCGCCTGGCCCCAGCCGCCGCTGGCGAAGGAGAGCAGGGAGAGTTGATCGAGCATGGGTAACCCCCGGGATACAGACGACCCCGTGGGAGCGGGCTTGCCCCGCGATAGCACCTGGTTGACGCAGGACGCCATCGCGGGGCAAGCCCGCTCCCACGAGATTACTGGTAGATATCGAAGGCGAAGTATTTGCTCGCGATCTTCTGGTACGTGCCATTGGCCACGATCGCCGCCAGGGCCTCGTTCAGCCGCACGCGCAGGGCATCGTCATCCTTGCGCACGGCAATCGCCGCGTCGGCCTTGGTGCCGTCGACGTCGCCGAGGATCTTGCAGCAGTCCTTGCCATTCTTGTTCAGCCATTCGTGCAACGGGAACTTGTCGGCGATCACCCCGTCCAGGCGACCGGCGGCGAGGTCGGCATTGGCCTCGTCCAGGGTCGGGTACAGCTTCACGTCCGCGCCGGCCTTGCCGTACACGTCCTCGGCGTAGATCGCCTGGGTCGAGGCGGACTGGGCACCGACGGTGTAGCCCTTGAAGTCGGTCTGCGCGTCGCTGATCTTGCTGTCCTTGGCGACCGCCACGGTCAGCGGGGTGCGGTAGTAGCGGTCGGTGAAGGCGATCTTGCGGCGGCGCTCCTCGGTGTCGATCATCGAGGCCACCACGGCGTCGTACTTGCGCGCCATCAGCGCCGGGATGATGCCTTCCCAGTCCTGGGCCACCAGGGTGCACTCGACTTTCATCTGCTCGCACAAGGCATGGGTGATGTCGATGTCGAAGCCGTGCAATTTGTTGTCGGCATCGACGTAGTTGAACGGCGGGTAAGCGCCTTCAGTGGCAAAACGCAGGGTCTCGGCACTGGCGCCGGCCGCCAGCAGCAGGGCGCACGCACCCACCACAGCCATGGTTCCTTTCATCTCGCACCTCGGTAGTTGCACTCTTGCTATTGTTGTTTGCCCGCCGGCCACGAGGTGTAGCCGACGAACTCGTTATGTAGAGCGGCAGTTGCTTCCAAGCGTCTTTCAACATCCGGTCCGAGCTTCTTGCAGACCTCGTTGACCATCAGGTGCACCCACGACAGCATGGTCGCGGTGGATTCCCAGAACAGGTTGAATTCGGTGGGGATGCGGAACACCTCGTCGGCGTTGGCATCGGCCCAGTCACAGAAGGTGTCGGTGACCAGGGTCACCGGGATGCCCAGCGCGCGGGCCTTGTGGCACAGCTGCAGGGCGTGGCGGGAATAGCGGCGCGCCTCGAATACCACCAGTGCACAGTCCTGCGGGCGCCCCAGCAGCACCTCGGCGAAATGTCCGGCGCTGCCGTCGACCAGTTGCACGCCGTCGCGCAGGTATTGCAGCAGGTGGCTCATGCACATGGCCACGCCGCGTTCGGTCTGAAAGCCTGCGACGAACACCCGCGGTTTTTCCGCCAGGCGCCGGGCGACCTGCTGCCAGGCTTCGCCGCGGCTGTATTCGTGCACGCGCACCAGCGCGGCCATTTCCAGCTCCAGGCTGCCCGAGCGCTGGTCGTCCTCGGGTTGCTGGCGGAACTCCTGCAGGCGGTCGCCCACCAGCCAGGGGCCGTCGCCGAGGTCGTTCTGCAGGTCCTGCTTGAGCGCCTTGAGGTGCGCGTAGCCCAGCGAGCGGCAGAAGCGGCCGACGCTCGACTCGCTCACACCCAGCTTGGTGGCGATGCTGGCCGAGGTCTGGAACGGCAGTTCGTGGAGGTTGGCGAGCATGTAGCTGGCGATCTGGCGGCCCGAGGCGGCAGCGGTGTGCAGGCTGCTTTCCAGGCGTTGCTTGATCGATTGGCTCATGGTCGGTTCCGGTTGATTTCTGGCGTGGAGGCCAAAATGGCTGTTTTCTGTCATCAAGTCAATATTTGACAGATAGCTGTCATTGGCGGGAAAGTCTGTGCAGTTGCGCTGTAGCGAATCCAATTCCAAGAAAGGAGCTCCAGATGTCTTCACCTTCCACCGGCCCTGTCGTGCGCGTGCCTTTTACCGAGCTGCAGGCGTTGCTGCAGTCGATTTTCGAGCGTCATGGCTGCAGCGCGGCGGTGGCCGCCGTGCTCGCCCACAATTGCGCCAGTGCCCAGCGCGACGGTGCCCACAGCCATGGGGTGTTCCGTATTCCCGGTTATGTCTCGACCCTGGCCAGCGGCTGGGTTGATGGCCGCGCCGAGCCGTTGGTGACCGACCTGGCATCCGGCTATGTACGGGTCGATGCCAAGGGT
Organism: Mitsuaria sp. RG; assembly: GCF_028369275.1. Taxonomy (NCBI): domain Bacteria; kingdom Pseudomonadati; phylum Pseudomonadota; class Betaproteobacteria; order Burkholderiales; family Sphaerotilaceae; genus Roseateles; species Mitsuaria sp. RG. Next base: position 1,397 of record NZ_JAQMYQ010000039.1, on the reverse strand, counting down.
GGTTTCGCCCAGCCGGCGCTGGCGGCGGCCCGGCCGCTGCTGGTGGAGAAGGCCCGGGCGGCCGGCATCGCGGTGCTGGCGATCCACAACTCGCACCATTTCGCCGCGCTGTGGCCGGATGTCGAGCCGTTCGCCGACGAAGGCCTGGTGGCCTTGAGCGTGGTCAACAGCATGACCTGCGTGGTGCCACACGGTGCGCGCAAGCCGCTGTTCGGCACCAACCCCATTGCTTTTGCCGCGCCTTGCGCCGGGCATGATCCGATCGTCTTCGACATGGCCACCAGCGCCATGGCCCATGGCGATGTGCAGATCGCCGCGCGGGCGGGCGAGCAGTTGCCGCCGGGCATGGGCGTGGATGCCGATGGCCAGCCGACCAGCGACCCCAAGGCGATTCTCGAGGGCGGCGCCTTGCTGCCGTTCGGCGGGCACAAGGGCTCGGCGCTGTCGATGATGGTCGAGCTGCTGGCGGCGGCGCTGACGGGAGGCAATTTCTCCTGGGAGTTCGACTGGTCCGGGCATCCGGGAGCCAAGACCCCCTGGACCGGGCAGTTGATCATCGTGATCGACCCGAGCAAGGCCGAGGGCGAGCGCTTTGCGCTGCGCAGCCGTGAACTGGTGGAACAGATGCAGGCAGTCGGGTTGACGCGGATGCCGGGCGAGCGGCGTTATCGCGAGCGTGAAGTGGCCGGGCGGGAAGGGGTGGCGTTGAGTGAGCGGGAGTGGGGGGAGTTGCAGGGGTTGGCGGGCTGAACTGGCCCCATCTGGATCGGGATGGGGTGCAGGTCCTCAATCCCGATCACGATCAAAAAAGTGCGAGCGATCAAACAGCAGGGTCGTGCCGAGCACGACGAAGAATAGTGCCCATTGCCCACCATCGAGCTTCATGAACTCGCGTTGTCCCAGCTGTGAACAGGTGCTGATGCCCGCCACCATGAAGACGATGTACAGGATTCTGCGAAGCAGTACTGACCTGCAAAGCCAGTCGAACAGAAGGATTGCGACCGGCAGATAGATCAGCAGGTAAAGCATGTTCATGAATGCCTCCTCTATCGGTTTCGCTCATACCAACTCGAGCGTTCGAACAGCAGAGGAAATCCGGCGAGTGAAAAGAACAGGCCCCATGCCCCTCCATCCCAGTAAAGAACCTCCTGGGCACCGAGTTGTGTGCAAGCGGTGATGCCTGTGATCTGGAAAACCAGGTAGAGCCACCTGCGCACCAGAATCGGCTTGCAGATCCAGTCGAGGAACCAGCCTGTCAGTGCAGTACATACAGCCAGGTAGATGTAAGGCATCGTATGGTCCTTGTCTTTGGACGCGCCCTTCAAGGCCTTTGGCGAGAAGGCAATTGATCGCGTGATGGCGGCCAAGGGTTTGGCGATGGTCTTGCACCGCTCTCG
>NZ_JAQMYQ010000038.1:0-54617 GCF_028369275.1 Mitsuaria sp. RG | reverse complement strand
AAGGCCGCTCCTACAGGAGATCGTGCAAAACTTCACCTGGCGTTGAACAACGCCAGGCAGTTGTCCAGCATGCGGTTGGAGAAGCCCCATTCGTTGTCGTACCAGGCCAGCACCTTGAGCATGCGCCCGTTGGCGCGGGTGTGGTTGGCGTCGAAGATCGACGACAGCGGGTTGTGGTTGAAGTCGCACGACACCAGCGGCAGGGCGTTGTAGCCCAGCACGCGCGAGTGGCGGCTGGCCTCGAGGAACAGCTGGTTGACTTCCTCAGCGCTGGCCTCGCGCTTGAGGTTGACCGTGAGGTCGACCAGCGACACGTTGATTACCGGTACCCGCACGGCCATGCCGGTGAGCTTGCCGGCCAGTTCCGGCAGCACCAGGCCCACGGCTTCGGCGGCGCCGGTCTTGCTCGGGATCATCGACTGGGTGGCCGAGCGGGCGCGGTACGGGTCACTGTGGTAGACGTCGGTGAGCACCTGGTCGTTGGTGTAGGCGTGGATGGTGGTCATCAGGCCTTGCTCGATGCCGAACTCGCGGTGCAGCACCTGGGCGATCGGCGCCAGGCAGTTGGTGGTACACGAGGCGTTGGAGATGATCTGGTGCGAGGCGCGCAGCACATCGTGGTTGACCCCGTATACCACAGTGGCGTCGGCGCCCTTGGCCGGCGCGCTGACGATCACCTTGCCGGCACCGGCCGTCAGGTGCGCGGCAGCCTTGGCGCGTTCGGTGAACAGCCCGGTGCATTCGAACACCACGTCGATGGCCAGGGTCTTCCAGGGCAGTTCGGCGGGGTTGCGGATGGCGCTGACGGCGATGCGGTCACCATTGACGGTGAGGCTTTCATGATCGGCCTCGACGCTGGCGTCGAAAATACCGTGGACGCTGTCGTACTTGAGCAGATGGGCGTTCATCGCGCTGTCGCCCAGGTCGTTGATGGCGACGACCTGCAGGTCCTGGCGGTAGCCCTGCGTGTACAGTGCGCGCAGGACGTTGCGTCCGATGCGGCCGAATCCGTTGATGGCGATGCGTAGGGTCATGACGTTACCTCTGGCAGTCGGGTGAAGCCTGTGGCACAAAGAGCAGCTTCACTGAAACGGTTTTGTTGTTGGAATTACAAGATTATTCACCGAGAGATAGAAAACAAGCCTTTTTGCTGGCAGTATTTTGTTTAAACATACAACGAGTGGTTGGCAGTGCCGTCGCAAACGGACCAGAAGCCTCTATCCAGAGCCTAGGTCGCAATCGTTTGGAGGGACAGTCCCTGGTAAAACCGCCCTTACCGTTAGCCTGGAGTCCAGTACATGCATCCGCGCATCCTTGAGGTCACCGAACGGCTGATCGCCCGCAGCCGCCGTACCCGTGAACGCTACCTTGAGCTGATCCGTGGGGCGGCCAGTGACGGACCCATGCGCGCCAGCCTGCAGTGCGCCAACTTCGCCCATGGCGTGGCCGGCTGTGGCGGCGAGGACAAGCAGACCCTGCGCCTGATGAACGCCGCCAACGTGGCCATCGTCTCCGCCTACAACGACATGCTCTCGGCGCACCAGCCGTACCAGCACTTTCCCGAGCAGATCAAGCAGGCCCTGCGCGAAGTCGGCTCGGTCGGCCAGTTCGCCGGCGGCGTGCCGGCCATGTGCGATGGCGTCACCCAGGGCGAGCCGGGCATGGAGTTGGCCATCGCCAGCCGCGAAGTGATCGCCATGTCCACCGCCATCGCCCTGTCGCACAACATGTTCGACGCCGCCCTGATGCTGGGCATCTGCGACAAGATCGTTCCCGGCCTGATGATGGGCGCGTTGCGTTTCGGCCACCTGCCGACCGTCTTCGTGCCGGGCGGGCCGATGGTCTCGGGCATCTCCAACAAGGAGAAGGCCGATGTGCGCCAGCGCTACGCCGAGGGCAAGGCCACCCGCGAGCAACTGCTCGAATCGGAAATGAAGAGCTACCACGGCCCGGGCACCTGCACCTTCTACGGCACCGCCAACACCAACCAGCTGGTGATGGAGGTGATGGGCCTGCACCTGCCGGGCGCCTCGTTCGTCAATCCCTACACGCCGCTGCGCGACGCCCTCACCGCCGAGGCCGCGCGCCAGGTCACGCGGATGACCAAGGCCAGCGGCAACTTCATGCCCATCGGCGAGATCGTCGACGAAAAGGCGCTGGTCAACTCGATCGTCGCCCTGCACGCCACCGGCGGCTCGACCAACCACACCCTGCACATCCCGGCCATCGCCCAGGCCGCCGGCATCCAGCTGACCTGGCAGGACATGGCTGACCTGTCCGAGGTGGTGCCGACGCTGTCCCACGTCTATCCGAACGGCAAAGCCGACATCAACCACTTCCAGGCCTCCGGCGGCATGGCGTTCCTCATTCGCGAGCTGCTCGACGCGGGCCTGCTGCACGAGGACGTCAACACCGTGGCCGGGCATGGCCTGCGCCGCTACACCCAGGAGCCGTTCCTCGAGGATGGCCGACTGGTGTGGCGCGAAGGTCCGAAGGACAGCCTCGACGAAAGCATCCTGCGCCCGGTGGCGCGGCCGTTCTCCGCCGAGGGCGGCCTGCGGGTCATGGAGGGCAACCTGGGGCGCGGCGTGATGAAGGTGTCGGCGGTGGCGCCGGAGCATCGCGTGGTCGAGGCGCCCGCCCGGGTGTTCCACGACCAGCAGGCGCTGGCCGATGCGTTCAAGGCCGGCGAACTGGAGCGCGACTTCGTCGCCGTGGTGCGCTTCCAGGGGCCGCGCTGCAACGGCATGCCCGAGTTGCACAAGCTGACACCCTTCCTCGGCGTGCTGCAGGACCGCGGCTTCAAGGTGGCGCTGGTCACCGACGGGCGCATGTCCGGGGCCTCGGGCAAGATCCCGGCGGCCATCCACGTGTGCCCGGAGGCTTTCGACGGCGGCCCGCTGGCGCGAGTGCGCGATGGTGATATCGTGCGCGTCGATGGTGCCGAAGGCACGCTGCGGATCATGGTCTCGGCCGAGGAACTGGCCAGCCGTGAGCTGCCCGAGCCGCCCACCGGCAACGACCTGGGCTGCGGGCGCGAGCTGTTCGGCTTCATGCGCGTGGCGTTCAGTTCCGCCGAACAGGGCGCGAGCGCCTTCACCTCGGCCCTGGAGAATCTCAAATGAAGGCCTTGCTGGTCGGCGACATCGGCGGCACCAACGCACGTTTCGCCTTGTGGCGCGACAACGAGCTGCAGGCGGTCCAGGTGCTGGCCACCGCCGACTACACCAGCCCCGAGCAGGCCATCGAGGCCTACCTCGTCGACCAGGGCATCGCCCGTGGCGGCCTGGCGGCGGTGTGCCTGGCGGTGGCCGGTCCCGTGGACGGCGACGAATTCCGCTTCACCAACAACCACTGGCGCCTGAGCCGCAGCGCGTTCTGCCAGACGCTGCAGGTCGAGCGCCTGTTGCTGATCAACGATTTTTCCGCCATGGCCCTGGGCATGACCCGGCTGCGCGACGGTGAGTTCCGCGAGGTCTGCGCAGGCCTCGCCGACCCGTCGCGTCCGGCGCTGGTGATCGGCCCCGGCACCGGCCTGGGCGTGGGCAGCCTGCTGCGCCTGGGCGAGCACTGGCTGGCGCTGCCGGGGGAGGGCGGGCATGTCGACCTGCCGGTGGGCAATGCCCGCGAGGCGGCGATCCATCAGGAGATTCACCGGCAGATCGGCCATGTCAGCGCCGAGACGGTGCTCAGCGGCGGTGGGCTGGTGCGCTTGTACCAGGCGATCTGCGCGCTCGATGGCGCCACGCCGACGCACAAGACCCCGGCGCAGATCACCGACGCGGCCCTGGCCGGCGAGCCCCGGGCGCTGGCGGTGATCGAGCAGTTCTGCCGCTTCCTCGGGCGGGTGGCGGGCAACAACGTGCTCACCCTGGGCGCACGGGGTGGGGTCTACATTGTCGGCGGGGTGATTCCGCGTTTCGCCGAGTTGTTCCTGGGCAGCGGATTCGCTGCGAGTTTCGCCGACAAGGGCTGTATGAGCGGCTACTTCGCCGGGGTGCCGGTATGGCTGGTGACGGCGGAGTTTTCCGGGTTGCTGGGGGCCGGGGTGGCCTTGCAACAGGCGTTGGATCATTGATCGCTGGGGCCGCTTCGCGGCCCTTTCGCGGCGCAAGGCCGCTCCTACAGTTGATTGCGTAGCCTTTGTAGGAGCGGCCTTGCGCCGCGAAAGGGCTGCGAAGCAGCCCCACAGCAGACATCAAGATCTGCGTTTACAAGAGGACTGACCATTGTGACCACTGCCGGCAAATCGATCCTGATGGTCGACGACGACCAGGACATCCGCGAACTGTTGCAGACCTACCTGGCCCGTTGCGGCCTGCAGGTCCATGCCGAACCCGACGGCCAGGGCTTTCGCCGCGCCCTGGACGCCAACCCCTACGACCTGGTGATCCTCGACGTGATGCTGCCCGACGAGGACGGCTTCAGCCTGTGCCGCTGGGTCCGCCAGCACCCGCGCCAGGCGCGGGTGCCGATCATCATGCTCACCGCCAGTTCCGACGAGGCCGACCGGGTCATCGGCCTGGAGCTGGGCGCCGACGATTACCTCGGCAAACCCTTCAGCCCACGTGAACTACAGGCCCGCATCAAGGCCCTGTTGCGCCGCGCCGATTTCGGCCAGGCGGCGCCGGCCAGCGCGGTGCTGGCCTTCGACGACTGGCGGCTGGACACGATCAGCCATCGCCTGTTCCACCGCGATGGCGAGGAGGTGATCCTCTCCGGCGCCGACTTCGCCCTGCTCAAGCTGTTCCTCGACCACCCGCAGCAGATCCTCGACCGCGACACCATCGGCAACGCCACCCGCGGGCGCGAGCCGATGCCGCTGGACCGTATCGTCGACATGGCGGTCAGCCGCCTGCGCCAGCGCCTGCGCGACACGGAAAAACCCCCTCGGCTGATCCGCACCGTGCGCGGCAGCGGCTACCTGCTGGCGGCCAATGTCTGCCCGGCCTAGCGAGCGCCGCTGGCGCCTGCTGCCGCGCTCGCTGCTGGGGCGCATGCTGCTGCTGACCTTGTTGGTGGTGTTGCTGGCCCAGGGGCTGTCGAGCCTGATCTGGGTGGCGCAACTGCGCGCCAGCCAGCTGCAGGGCCTGCGTGCCAGTGCCGGCAGCCTGGCCCATTCGATGAGTGCCAGCGTCAGCTACTTCCGTTCGCTGCCGGTGGCCTACCGGCCGATGGTCCTTGACCAGTTGCGTAGCATGGGCGGAACGCGCTTCTTCGTCTCGCTCAACGTCAAGCCGCTGGAGATGCCGGTGCTGCCGATCACCCCGCGCAAGCAGGCGGTAATCGACGTGTTCCAGCAGGTGTTGCACGAGCGCCTGGGTCAGCAGCTGGAGATCTCCGTCGAATTCGTCAGCCCCGATGACCTGCGGATCTTCAACAGCGGCCTGAAACTCGATGAGCTGCCCCGCTCCTGGGCGCACTACTCGTTGACCCTGGAGCCACTCAACCCACCGGTGTTGGTGACCCAGATCCGCCTGGGCGAGGGTGAGTGGCTGTATATCGCCTCGCTGCTGCCCGAGCCCTACACCAGCCTCGAGGCCGAGCGTCTGCCTCGCCAGCAGATCGGCTTTATCGCCATGACCACCGCCCTGCTGTTGCTGTTCATCGGCCTGTTGGTGCACTGGCAGAGCCGGCCGCTCAAGCGCCTGGCGCGGGCGGCGCGGGAAATGTCGCTGGGCGCCGACGTGGCCCCGGTGGCCGAGGGCGGCGGCAGTGAAGTGGTCGAGGTGGGGCGGGCGTTCAACAGCATGCGCGAGCGGATCAGCCGTTACCTCACCGAGCGCTCCCAGTTGTTCAGCGCCATTTCCCATGACCTGCGTACGCCGATCACGCGCCTGCGCCTGCGGGTCGAGCTGCTCGAGGACGAGAAGCTGCAAGCGAAGTTCAGCCGCGACCTCGACGAGCTGGAGCTGCTGGTCAAGGGCGCGCTGCAGTGCGTGAAGGACACCGACATTCACGAGAACATCGAGCCGATCGACCTCAACCAGGTGCTGGAGATGCTCGCCGAACCTTATATCGGCGACGGCCGCATCACCCTCGAAGGACAGGCGCTGGCGCCGTACCCTGGCAAGTCACTGGCCCTGCGCCGCTGCATCGGCAACCTGATCGACAATGCCATCAAGTACGGCGAGCGGGCGCACCTGCGGATCCTCGACAGTGCCGAGAGCTTCGTCCTGCAGGTGGACGACCAGGGCCCGGGGGTGCCGGAGCAGCGTCTGGAGCAGGTGTTCGAGCCGCACTTCCGCCTGGCCGGGCAGCAGCAGGGGTATGGGCTGGGGCTGGGAATCGCGCGCAACATCGCCCACAGCCATGGCGGCGAGGTGAGTCTGTTCAACCTGCGTGAGGGTGGGTTGCGGGTGACTTTGTACCTACCCCGTACAGCCGAATGACACGATCCCCTGTAGGAGCGGCCTTGTACCGCGAAAGGGCCGCAAAGCGGCCCCAGGGATCTGAAATTGCTGGGGCTGCTTCGCAACCCTTTCGCGGCACAAGGCCGCTCCTACAGGGGACTGATGTCACTACATGGTGACAATTCGGCAGGCCTTCGTGACATGCCAGCCAGGACGGCTGACTAGAATCGGCTGACAACAACAAGGAGGGTGCACCCATGGCCAACCGCTGGATCGACTCCCCGACACACCATGCCTGGCTCGACGCCGAGGCCCTGCGCCTGCTCGCCTTCGCCAGGGCTTCGCGGCTGCCCCAGGGTTTCGGCAACCTCGACGACGAAGGCCGGCTGCCCCGTTGTGCCCTGGCCGAGACCATGAACACCGCGCGCATGACCCACAGCTTCGCCCTGGCGCATATCCAGGGCGTTCCGGGGTGCCGCGAGCTGGTCGAGCATGGCGTCGAGGCCCTGCTCGGTCCGTTGCGCGACCAGGAGGACGACGGCTGGTACGCGCAGCCCGAAGGCCACGGCGACACCGGCAAGGCAGCCTACCTGCATGCCTTCGTCGCCCTTGCCGCCTGTTCGGCGGTGGTGGCGGGTGTCACACCGGCCCAGGCACTGCTGGAGGCCGTGGTCCGGGTCATCGAGCAGCGCTTCTGGTGCGAGGAGGAGGGCGTCCTGCGCGAGTCGTTCTCCCGTGACTGGCAGCAGGCAGAAGCCTACCGTGGCGCCAACAGCAACATGCACGGCGTCGAGGCGTTTCTCGCCCTGGCCGACGTGACCGGCGACACGCTGTGGCTAAGCCGTGCCCTGCGGATCGTCGAACGCTTGATCCTGGCCCAGGTGGCTGCCGATGGTTTCCGGGTCACCGAGCATTTCGACGAGCACTGGCAGGCATTGCCCGACTACAACCGCGACAACCCCGCCGACGGCTTCCGCCCCTACGGCACCACGCCCGGTCATGCCTTCGAATGGGCACGCCTGATACTGCACCTGGAAGCGGCCCTGCAACGGGCGCAACTGCCCGCGCCGGAGTCCTTGCTGCCTGCCGCCAGGGGACTGTTCGACAACGCCTGCAAGCATGCCTGGCAGGCCGATGGCGCACCGGGGCTGGTCTACACCCTGGACTGGCGCAACCGCCCGGTGGTGCGCGAGCGCCTGCACTGGGTGCATGCCGAGGCCAGCGCCGCCGCCGCGGCCCTGTTGCGGCGTACCGGCGAGGCGCAATACGAACACTGGTACCGCTGCTTCTGGGACTTCATCGCCAGCCACTTCATCGACCGCGGCCATGGCAGCTGGCACCACGAGCTGGACCCGGCGCTGCTGCCCAGTGCGCGCATCTGGGGCGGCAAGCCCGATCTCTACCACGCCTACCAGGCCCTGCTGCTGCCGCGCCTGCCGTTGGCGCCGAGCCTGGCCACGGCCCTGGCCATGTAACCAGATGATGACATTCGCGCATCCGTTCGTTACCTGAAGGCTGGCGCGGGCTCCTTACACTCCATGCCATGCAAGCGACAGTCTTGCCTCGCATAACAACAAGAAAGGTATTCCCATGCATTCGACGCTTCGTCTCGCCGCCGCGATCTCCTTCGCCTCCCTGTTCTCCCTCAGTGCCCAGGCCGCCGACTCCAAAGGCAGCGTGGAAGTCGTCCATTGGTGGACCTCCGGCGGCGAAAAGGCCGCGGTCGATGTGCTCAAGGCCCAGGTCGAGAAGGACGGTTTCATCTGGAAGGACGGCGCCGTGGCCGGCGGTGGTGGCGCCACCGCCATGACCGTGCTCAAGAGCCGCGCCGTGGCCGGTAACCCGCCTGGAGTCGCGCAGATCAAAGGGCCGGATATCCAGGATTGGGCCGCCACCGGCCTGCTCGATCCCGATGTGCTCAAGGACGTGGCCAAGGAAGAGAAGTGGGACAGCCTGCTCGACAAGAAGGTCGCCGACACCGTGAAGTACGAAGGCGACTACGTGGCCGTGCCGGTGAACATCCACCGCATCAACTGGTTGTGGATCAACCCCGAGGTGTTCAAGAAGGCCGGCATCGACAAGGCGCCGACCACCCTCGAAGAGTTCTATGCCGCTGGCGACAAGCTCAAGGCCGCCGGCTTCATCCCGCTGGCCCACGGCGGCCAGCCGTGGCAGGACAGCACCGTGTTCGAAAGCGTGGTGCTCTCGGTGATGGGCGTCGAAGGCTACAAGAAGGCCTTGGTCGAGCTGGACGAAAAGGCCCTGACCGGCCCCGAGATGGTCAAGGCGCTCACCGAGCTGAAGAAAGTCGCCACCTACATGGATCCTGACGGCAAGGGCCAGGACTGGAACCTGGAGGCGGCCAAGGTCATCAACGGCAAGGCCGGCATGCAGATCATGGGCGACTGGGCCAAGAGCGAATGGACCCTGGCCAAGAAGACCGCCGGCAAGGACTACCAGTGCGTGGCCTTCCCCGGCACCGACCAGGCCTTCCTCTACAACATCGACTCGCTGGTGGTGTTCAAGCAGAAGGACAAGGGCACGGCGGCGGGCCAGCAGGACATCGCCCGCAAGGTGCTGGGCGAAGATTTCCAGAAGGTCTTCAGCATCAACAAGGGCTCGATCCCGGTGCGTAACGACATGCTCGCCGACATGGGCAAGCATGGCTTCGACAGCTGCGCCCAGACCGCGGCCAAGGACTTCCTGGCCGACGCCAAGTCCGGCGGCCTGCAACCGAGCATGGCGCACAACATGGCCACCACGCTGGCGGTGCAGGGGGCGTTCTTCGATGTGGTGACCAACTACATCAACGATCCGAAGGCCGATCCTGCGGATGCGGCGAAGAAGCTGGCCGCAGCAGTCAACGCCGCCAAGTAGTCAGGCGCCTGTGTAGGAGCGGCCTTGCGCCGCGAAAGGGCCGCAAAGCGGCCCCGGCAATTTCAGTATCTGTGCTGATGCACACGGGCCGCGCTGCGGCCCTTTCGCGGCACAAGGCCGCTCCTACACGGTTATCTGCCTTTCTCGAAACGAGATCTGAACCATGACCACAGCAACCGCCCGCCTGCGGGCCTCCCCCCTGGATGCGCTGCAGCGCTGGCTACCGAAGCTGGTGCTGGCGCCGAGCATGTTCATCGTCCTGGTGGGCTTCTACGGCTACATCCTGTGGACCTTCGTCCTCTCGTTCACCACCTCGACCTTCCTGCCCACCTACAAGTGGGCGGGCCTGGCGCAGTACGCCCGGCTGTTCGACAACGACCGCTGGTGGGTAGCGAGCAAGAACCTGCTGCTGTTCGGCGGCCTGTTCATCGGCATCACCCTGGCCATCGGCGTGTTCCTCGCCGTGTTGCTCGACCAGCGCATCCGCCGCGAAGGATTCATCCGCACCATTTATCTCTACCCCATGGCCCTGTCGATGATCGTTACCGGTACCGCCTGGAAGTGGCTGCTCAACCCTGGCATGGGCCTGGACAAGCTGCTGCGCGACTGGGGCTGGGAAGGCTTTCGCCTGGACTGGCTGATCGACCCCGACCGCGTGGTCTACTGCCTGGTGATCGCCGCCGTGTGGCAGGCCTCGGGCTTCATCATGGCGATGTTCCTCGCCGGCCTGCGCGGTGTCGACCAGTCGATCATCCGCGCCGCCCAGCTCGATGGCGCCAGCCTGCCGCGCATCTACTGGACCGTGGTGCTGCCCAGCCTGCGCCCGGTGTTCTTCAGCTCGCTGATGATCCTTTCGCACATTGCCATCAAGAGCTTCGACCTGGTGGCGGCGATGACCGCCGGCGGCCCTGGCTACTCCTCGGACCTGCCAGCCATGTTCATGTACTCGTTCACCTTCAGCCGCGGGCAGATGGGCATGGGCTCGGCCAGCGCGATCCTGATGCTCGGCGCCATCCTGGCGATCCTGGTGCCGTACCTGTATTCCGAATTGCGGGGCAAACGCCATGACTAGCCTGACCGACAAACCCGCACTGAACCTCAGCCGTATCGCCATTCATGCCGTGCTGCTGCTGGCCGTGCTGCTGTACCTGGTGCCGCTGGTGGTGATGCTGCTGACCAGCTTCAAGACCCCCGAGGACATCGGCAGCGGCAACCTGCTGAGCTGGCCGACCGCGTTCACCGCCATCGGCTGGAGCAAGGCCTGGGCCACGGTCAGCGGCTACTTCGTCAACTCGATCCTGATCACCGTGCCGGCGGTGCTGATCTCCACCGCCATCGGCGCGCTCAACGGCTACGTGCTGTCGATGTGGCGCTTCCGTGGCTCGCAGCTGTTCTTCGGCCTGCTGCTGTTCGGCTGCTTCCTGCCGTTCCAGACCGTGCTGCTGCCGGCCTCGTTCACCCTCGGCAAGCTGGGCCTGGCCAGCACCACCAGCGGGCTGGTGCTGGTGCACGTGGTGTACGGCCTGGCCTTCACCACGCTGTTCTTCCGCAACTATTACGTGAGCATCCCCGAGGCGCTGGTCAAGGCCGCGCGCCTGGACGGCGCCGGGTTCTTCACCATCTTCGGGCGGATCATCCTGCCGATGTCGACGCCGATCATCATGGTCTGCCTGATCTGGCAGTTCACCCAGATCTGGAACGACTTCCTGTTCGGCGTGGTGTTCTCCAGCGGCGACTCGCAACCGATCACCGTGGCCCTCAACAACCTGGTCAACACCAGCACTGGGGCCAAGGAATACAACGTCGACATGGCCGCGGCGATGATCGCCGGGCTGCCGACGCTGTTGGTCTACGTGGTCGCGGGCAAGTATTTCGTGCGCGGGCTGACCGCCGGCGCGGTCAAGGGGTAAGTCATGGCAACACTCGAACTTCGCAATGTGCACAAGACCTACGGCGTGGGCCTGCCGGACACGCTCAAGGACATCCAGCTGGCGATCAAGGACGGCGAGTTCCTGATCCTGGTCGGCCCCTCGGGCTGCGGCAAGTCGACGCTGATGAACTGCATCGCCGGCCTGGAAAGCATCAGCGGCGGGGCGATCCTCATCGATGACGAGGACGTCAGCGGCATGAGCCCCAAGGACCGCGACATCGCCATGGTGTTCCAGTCCTACGCGCTGTACCCGACCATGAACGTGCGCGACAACATCGCCTTCGGCTTGAAGATCCGCAAGATGCCCCAGGCCGCCATCGACGAAGAGGTGGCGCGGGTCGCCAAGCTGCTGCAGATCGAGCACCTGCTCGAGCGCAAGCCGGGGCAGTTGTCCGGCGGCCAGCAACAGCGCGTGGCCATGGGCCGAGCGCTGGCGCGGCGGCCGAAGATCTACCTGTTCGACGAGCCGCTGTCGAACCTCGACGCCAAGCTGCGGGTGGAGATGCGCACCGAGATCAAGCTGATGCACCAGCGCCTGAAGACCACCACGGTGTACGTCACCCACGACCAGATCGAGGCGATGACGCTTGGTGACAAGGTGGCGGTGATGAAGGACGGCATCATCCAGCAGTTCGGCACGCCACAGCAGATCTACAACGACCCGGCCAACCTGTTCGTCGCCAGTTTCATCGGTTCGCCGCCGATGAACTTCATTCCGGTGCGCCTGACCCGGCAGGACGGCCGCGTGCTGGCGCTGCTCGACAGCGGCCAGGCGCGCTGCGAGCTGCCGCTGGGCGTGGCGGCGGACGAGCTGGAAGGCCGCGAGATCATCCTCGGCGTGCGCCCGGAGCAGATCGCCCTGGGGGCGGAGCAGGGCAATGGCCTGCCGGGCATCCGCGCCGAAGTGCAGGTCACCGAGCCCACCGGGCCGGACCTGCTGGTGTTCGTCACCCTCAACCAGACCAAGGTCTGCTGCCGCCTGGCACCGGATGTGGCGTGCCGGGTCGGCGACAGCCTCAACCTGCAGTTCGACCCGGCGCGGGTGCTGCTGTTCGACGCCGGCAGCGGCGAACGCCTGGACCTTGCCGCCACCGCAGTAAAGGACAACGTGACGCGTTTCAAAGGCCGTTAAGGACGGCGGTCATACCCTGTAGGAGCGGCCTTGCGCCGCGAAAGGGCTGCACAGCAGCCCCAGCAATGCTGAAGGATGCCAAGACCTGGGGCTACTTCGCAGTCCTTTCGCGGCACAAGGCCGCTCCTACAGACGAACGCCGTTAAACCGTTCTGTTAATAACAAGAAAAGAGGACGCAAAGGGATGGAACATCGCAATCGCATCAGGACGCTGGGCTCACTGGCACTGCTGGCCGTGGTCGGCAGCAGCGGGGCCCAGGCCGCCGAGGCTTTCTCGTCGGAATCGAAATGGATGACCGGCGACTGGGGCGGCACCCGAACCGAGTTGCTGGAGAAGGGCTACGACTTCACCCTCGACTACGTCGGCGAGGTGGCCGGCAACCTTAACGGCGGTTACAACGACGACAAGACCGCGCGCTACAGCGACCAGTTCGCCCTCGGCGCGCACCTGGACCTGGAGAAGATCTTCGGCTGGAAGGACACCGAGTTCAAACTGGCGATCACCGAGCGTAGCGGCCGCAACCTGTCCAACGACCGCATCAGCGACCCGCGCGCCGGGCAGTTCAGCTCGGTGCAGGAAGTCTGGGGCCGGGGCCAGACCTGGCGGCTGACCCAGATGTGGATCAAGCAGAAGTACTTCGATGGCGCGCTGGATGTGAAATTCGGCCGCTTCGGCGAAGGCGAGGACTTCAACAGCTTCCCCTGCGACTTCCAGAACCTGGCCTTCTGTGGCTCGCAGGTGGGCAACTGGGTCGGCGGCATCTGGTACAACTGGCCGGTCAGCCAGTGGGCGCTGCGGGTCAAGTACAACATCACCCCGGAATTCTTCGTCCAGGTCGGCGCCTACGAGCAGAACCCGTCGAACCTTGAGACCGGCAACGGCTTCAAGCTCAGCGGCAGTGGCACCAAGGGCGCGATCCTGCCGGTGGAGGCGGTGTGGTCGCCGAAGGTCAACGGCCTGCCGGGCGAGTACCGCCTGGGCTACTACTACAGCACCGCCAAGGCCGACGATGTGTACGACGACATCAACGGCAACCCGCAGGCGCTGACCGGTGCGGCGTTCAAGTCGCACTCCAGCAAGCACGGCTGGTGGGTGGTGGCGCAGCAGCAGGTCACCGCCCATGCCGGCGACGTCAATCGCGGCCTGAGCCTGTTCGCCAACTTCACCGTGCATGACAAGGCCACCAACGTTGTCGACAACTACCAGCAGGTCGGTCTGGTCTACAAGGGCGCCTTCGACGCTCGGCCCAAGGACGACATCGGCTTCGGCATCGCCCGCATCCACGTCAACGACGACGTGAAGAAGCGCGCCGAGCTGCTCAATGCCCAGAGCGGTATCAATGACTACGACAACCCGGGCTTCGCGCCGCTGCAGCGCACCGAGTACAACGCCGAGCTCTACTACGGCTTCCACGTCACCAACTGGCTGACCGTGCGCCCGAACCTGCAGTACATCAAGAGCCCGGGCGGTGTCGACCAGGTGGATAACGCGCTGGTCGCGGGGTTGAAGATTCAGTCGTCATTCTGAGAAAAATTGTTGTAAATTTACGCCATCCATCTCGACCTCCCGCTAACCACTGGCCAGCAGTGGTTAGCGGGCACGGGCCGAGACAGCGCTATCTCGAACAACAAAAGAGCTTGGAACCATGCCTGAACATCCGCTACATCGCTTCTTCACTTCGCAACGGCCCAGGCCAACCTTCGAGTGGGAGCGTTACCAGCAGCGCGATGTGCTGATCATCGACCACCCGTGCTGCCAGGCGGTGTTCAGCCGCCAGGGCGCGCAACTGCTGCATTTCCAGCCGGCCGGCGAGAAGCCCTGGCTGTGGTGCGCCGAGCAGTGGCCGCAGGTGGGCGCCATCCGCGGTGGCGTGCCGGTGTGTTGGCCGTGGTATGGCCGTCATCCCAGCGAGGACCTGTGGCCGGCCCACGGCTGGGCGCGCCTGCTTGACTGGAAGCTGGTGGACAGTCGTGAGGACGAGCAAGGCGTGACCCTGAAGTGGCGCCTTGACCTGTGCGACTGGCAGGTCGACCTGCACGCCCGGCTCGGCGCGAGCATGGAGCTGAGCCTGAGTACCGAGCACCAGGACAGCGAGCCCTGCCAGTTGAGCCATGCGCTGCTGGCCTACTGGCGAATCAGCGACGTGTCGAAGATAGCGCTGTCCGGACTCGAGGATATCCAAGGCTACGATCGCCTCAATCGCCAGGCCTGCCGCGAGGATGGCGCGCTGACCCTCAAGGGTGGCTGCCAGAAGGTCTACCCCGGTACACCCAAGGTGCAGTTGCAGGATCCGGCCTGGCAGCGCGAGCTGTGCATCGACACCGGCGACAGCGACGACACCGTGGTCTGGCACCCAGGCAATCGCCCGTTGATGGGCGTGACCGGGCGCGAATGCCAGGGCTTTGTCTGTGTCGAGGCGGCCAGCGGCAGTGGCGAGGGCTTGAGCCTGGCGCCGGGCGAGCGGGCGCACCTGCGGCTGCAGGCGCACCGGCTCAGTTGAGGTCGTCGTCCTCGATCGGGTAGCGACTGGCGTTGAGGCTTTCCTTGATCTTGCGCAGGTGCGGCTGGAAGTCCACGCCGCGGCGCAGGGTCATGCCGGTGGCGAGCACGTCGAGCACGGTGAGCTGGATGATCCGCGAGGTCATCGGCATGTAGATGTCGGTGTCTTCCGGCAGCGGAATGTGCAGGCTCAGGCTGCAAGCCTGGGCCAGGGGCGAGCCGGCGGCGGTCAGGCCGAGCACCGAGGCGCCGTTTTCCCGGGCCAGGCGCGCCACCTCGACCAGTTCGCGGGTACGCCCGGTGTAGGAAATGATCACGAACAGATCGCCGGTGTGGGCCACCGAGGCCAGCATGCGCTGCATCAGCACATCGGCGTGGGCCGACACGGCAAGGTTGAAGCGGAAGAACTTGTGCTGGGCGTCGAGGGCCACGGGGGCCGAGGCGCCAAGGCCGAAGAAGTGGATCTGCCGGGCCTGGATCATCATGTCCACGGCGCGGCTGACCTGCTGCGGGTCGAGCGCCTGGCAGGCGCTGTCCAGCGAGGCGATGGCGCTGCCGAAGATCTTCTGGGTGTAGGCGGCCGGATCATCGTCGGCCTCCACCGCGCGGCTGACATAGGCGGCGCCGCTGGCCAGGCTTTGCGCCAGCTGCAGCTTGAGCTCGGGGTAGCCGCTGACGCCGAACGAGCGGCAGAAGCGGTTGACCGTCGGTTCGCTGACCTTGGCCGCCTGGGCCAGGGCGGCGATGCTGAAGCGGGTGGCCTGTTGCGGGTTGAGCAGGATGACTTCGGCGACTTTGCGTTCGGCCTTGTTCAGCTCGTCGAGGCGGCCCTGGATCTGTTCCAGGAGGTTACGCACGCGGTCCATGGTGTGTCCTTGGGTCGGGAAGCAGGCTTTTTGCGCTGGCGTGTATCGTACTGTCGGTAAGATTGTCACACCACTTGTCTGTAATGGCTGTATTCGATGTTGTGGTTTTTACTACATTAACCCTTGAAAAGCAGGGTTGAAACCGGTATTCCTAGTCCAACATTTATAAAAGAACCAACATCATGGCTGCGATCAGTGTCGAACCCTGCACCTTCGCCCTCTTTGGCGCCCTCGGCGACCTGGCGTTGCGCAAGCTGTTTCCCGCGCTCTACCAGCTCGACCGCGCCGACCTCCTGCACCCGGACACCCGCCTGCTGGCCCTGGCCCGCGAGCCGGGCAGCGTGCAGGAACACCTGAACAACATCGAAGCCCATCTGCGTCGGCATGTGCCGGAGGCGGAGATCGATGCCGCTTCCCTGGGGCGCTTCCTCGGGCGCCTGAGCTACCTGCACCTGGACTTCGTCGAGCCCGAGGGCTACCAGGCCCTGGCCGAACAGGCGCCGAGCGGGCAGCCGCTGATCGCCTACTTCGCCACGGCGGCGGCAGTCTACGGCGCGATCTGCGAGAACCTCGACAAGGCCGGCCTGGCCTCGCGCACCCGGGTGGTGCTGGAAAAGCCCATCGGCCATGACCTGGAGTCGTCGCGTCGGGTCAACGACGCCGTGGCGCGGTTCTTCCCCGAGAGCCGGGTCTACCGCATCGACCACTACCTGGGCAAGGAAACGGTGCAGAACCTGATCGCCCTGCGCTTTGCCAACAGCCTGTTCGAAACCCAGTGGAACCAGAATTCCATCTCCCATGTGGAGATCACCGTGGCCGAGAAGGTCGGCATCGAGGGCCGCTGGGGCTACTTCGACAAGGCCGGCCAGCTGCGCGACATGATCCAGAACCACCTGTTGCAGCTGCTCTGCCTGATCGCCATGGACCCGCCCAGCGACCTGTCGGCCGACAGCATCCGCGACGAGAAGGTCAAGGTGCTCAAGGCACTGGCACCGATCACCGGCGAAGGCCTGAGCACCCATGTGGTGCGCGGCCAGTACATCGCTGGTTTCAGCGACGGCAAGCCGGTGCCGGGCTACCTGGAAGAGGACAACGCCAACGCCCAGAGCGACACCGAGACCTTCGTCGCCCTGCGCGCCGATATCCGCAACTGGCGCTGGTCGGGCGTGCCGTTCTACCTGCGCACCGGCAAGCGCATGCCGCAGAAGCTGTCGCAGATCGTCATCCACTTCAAGGAAACCCCGCACTACATCTTCGCCCCGGAACAGCGTTTGCAGATCGGCAACAAGCTGATCATCCGCCTGCAACCGGACGAAGGCATTTCGCTGCGGGTGATGACCAAGGAGCAGGGCCTGGACAAGGGCATGCAGCTGCGCAGCGGCCCGCTGCAGCTGAACTTCTCCGACACCTGGCGCAGCGCGCGGATTCCCGACGCCTACGAGCGTCTGCTGCTGGAGGTGATGCGCGGCAACCAGAACCTGTTCGTGCGCAAGGACGAGATCGAATACGCCTGGAAATGGTGCGATCAGCTGATCGCCGGCTGGAAGACCAGCGGCGACGCGCCCAAGCCCTATGCGGCCGGTTCCTGGGGGCCGATGAGCTCGATTGCATTGATCACTCGCGATGGGAGGGCCTGGTATGGCGATATCTGAACTACAACTGCCGGCGACGGTGAAGGCGCATCAGCTGGCTGATGCGAAAACCCTGGCGGCGACCCTGGCCCATGATGTGGCCGAGCGCCTGCGCCAGGCCATCGCCAGCAAGGGCCAGGCCTGCGTGGTGCTGTCCGGCGGCCGCAGCCCGGTGCCGTTTCTCGAGAAACTGGCGGCAGAGGTGCTGGACTGGTCGAAAGTCACCGTGAGCCTGGCGGACGAGCGCTGGGTGTCGGTGGCGCACGACGACAGCAACGCCGGCCTGCTGGCTCGTCACCTGTTCAAGGGCCCGGCGGCCAAGGCGCGTTTCATCGGCCTGTACCAGAGTGCCGCGACCCTGGAAGCCGCCGCCGAGCAGGCCGACCAGGTGCTCGCCGACCTGCCGCCGATCGATGTGCTGGTGCTGGGCATGGGCGACGACGGCCACACGGCCTCGCTGTTCCCGGCCAGCCCCAACCTGCGCCAGGGCCTGGCCAAGGTCGGCGAGCGTCGCTGCCTGCCGATGCTGGCGCCGAGCGTGCCGCACCAGCGCCTGAGCATGACCCGCGCGCTGCTGGCCAGCGCCGGCTTCATCGCCCTGTCCGTGCAAGGCGCGGGCAAGCTCGCCACCCTGTGTGCCGCCCTGGCGGCGGAAGACCCAACCGAAATGCCGATTCGCGCCTTTCTTCACGACCCCCTGGACATCTACTGGTGCCCATGAGCCAAGGACCCATTGTCATGACCACCCTCGAACGCCCACAGCCTTTGCTCTCGATGGCCGACAAAGCCGCGCGGATCGACGCGATCTGCGACAAGGCGCGCATCCTGCCGGTGATCACCATCGCCCGTGAGGAAGACATCCTGCCCCTGGCCGACGCCCTGGCCGCCGGCGGCATCCGCACCCTGGAAGTGACCCTGCGCTCGCAGCACGGCCTGAAGGCCATCCAGGTACTGCGCGAGCAGCGTCCGGAACTGTGCGTCGGCGCCGGTACCGTGCTCGACCGTGGCATGTTCGCCGCCGTCGAGGCCGCGGGCGCGCAGTTCGTCGTCACCCCGGGCATCACCCAGGACATTCTCGAGGCGGGCGTGGACAGCGACATTCCGCTGCTGCCGGGCATCAGCACGCCGTCGGAGATCATGATGGGCTATGCCCTCGGCTACCGTCGCTTCAAGCTGTTCCCGGCGGAGATCAGTGGTGGCGTGGCGGCGATCAAGGCCTTTGCCGGCCCGTTCGGCGACATTCGCTTCTGCCCGACCGGCGGGGTGAACCCGGCCAACGTGCGCAACTACATGGCCCTGCCCAATGTGATGTGCGTGGGCGGCACCTGGATGCTCGACAGCAGTTGGATCAAGAACGGCGACTGGGCGCGGATCGAGGCATGCAGCGCCGAGGCGATGGCGCTGCTGGACTGACAGATTTCGTTGTGTGCTACACGGCTTGTGGGGCGCTTGGTCGGCGCCCCTTTTTTTCGCCTGCAGTTGCGCCTTGCAGGGTGGCCGATCGCCCTGTAGGAGCGGCCTTGTGCCGCGAAAGGGGCGCGCAGCGGCCCTGGTTTCAGTGTTCATGCAAAGATCGCTGGGGCCGCGTTGCGGCCCTTTCGTGGCACAAGGCCGCTCCTACATGGGCGGACGCAGGCCAAAGCAACAGGCATGAAAAAGCCCGCATCATGTGCGGGCTTCGTTCATCGGCGATGGCTTACGCCGCCTTCGCCTGCTGCTGGCTCAGCGAGCGGTTCAGCGCGCTGAACAGCGCCTTGAAGCTGGCGGTGGTGATGTTCTCGTCGATGCCCACGCCGTGCACCGGACGCCCACCGGCCACGCGCAGTTCGATGTAGGCCGCCGCCTTGGCGTTGGTGCCGGCACCGATGGCGTGCTCGTTGTAGTCCATGATCTCCACGCTGACCGGCAAGCCGGCCACCAGCGCTTCCAGGGCGCCGTTGCCCTTGCCGTGCCAGTGCAGGGTGGTCTCGCCTTCACCGGAAACTTCCACCTGCACGTGGCTGCTGCCGTTCTCTTCCTGCAGGCGGTGGCTGACCAGCGCATACGGTGCATTGGCCTGGAGGTATTCCTTCTGCAGCAGCTTGTAGATCTGCTCGGCGGTCATTTCCAGGCCGAGACGGTCGGTCTCGCCCTGTACCACCTGGCTGAACTCGATCTGCATGCGGCGCGGCAAGCTGATGCCGTACTCCTGCTCGAGCAGGTAGGTGATGCCGCCCTTGCCCGACTGGCTGTTGACGCGGATCACCGCCTCGTAGCTGCGGCCGATGTCGGCCGGGTCGATCGGCAGGTACGGTACCTCCCACAATTCGCTGTCCTGCTGCTTGGCGAAGCCCTTGCGGATGGCGTCCTGGTGCGAGCCGGAGAAGGCGGTGTGGACCAGGTCGCCGACGTACGGGTGACGCGGGTGCACCGGCAGCTGGTTGCACTCCTCGACGACCTTGCGCACGCCGTCGATGTCGGAGAAGTCCAGCTGCGGGTCGATGCCCTGGGTGTAGAGGTTCAGCGCCAGGGTCACCAGGTCGACGTTGCCGGTGCGCTCGCCGTTGCCGAACAGGCAGCCTTCGGCACGGTCGGCGCCGGCCATCAGGCCCAACTCGGTGGCGGCGATCCCAGTGCCACGGTCGTTGTGGGTGTGCAGGCTGATGATCACGCTGTCGCGACGGTTGATGTTGCGGCAGAACCATTCGATCTGGTCGGCGTAGACGTTCGGCGTGGCGACTTCGACGGTGGCCGGCAGGTTGAGGATGATCTTGTGCTCGGGGGTCGGGTTCCACACCTCGATCACCGCATCGCACACTTCCTTGGCGAACTCCAGTTCGGTGGCGCTGAAGGTTTCCGGCGAGTACTGGAAGGTCCACTGGGTATTCGGCTGCTGCGCGGCGTACTTGACGAACAGCTTGGCGGCGTTGACCGCGATGTCCTTCACGCCCTGCTTGTCCTGGTTGAAGACGATGCGGCGGAACGACGGGCAGGTGGCGTTGTACAGGTGCACGATGGCCTTCTTGGCCCCACGCAGGGACTCGAAGGTACGGGCGATCAGGTCTTCACGGGCCTGGGTCAGCACCTGGATGGTGGTGTCGTCCGGGATGTGGCCGTCTTCGATCAGGGTGCGCACAAAGTCGAAGTCGGTCTGCGAGGCCGACGGGAACGACGCTTCGATTTCCTTCACGCCCACCTGCACCAGGGTCTTCCAGAACCGCAGCTTCTTCTCCGAGTCCATCGGCTCGATCAGCGACTGGTTGCCATCACGCAGGTCGGAACTGCACCAGATCGGCGCCTGGGTGATGGTCTTCGACGGCCAGGTACGGTCGGGCAGGTCGATGGTCGGGAACGCGCGGTACTTCTTCGATGGGTCTTTGAGCATGGTCATGAAAGCAATCCTTTTATGTGCGGCCGTGATCGGGCCTGCCAAACGAAAACGAGAGAAAAAGGCGAGGCGACGCGATTCACCCTGGTAGTCGGGCGCTGACCAGGCAGAGGCTGCGATGTTGTCGGAGCAGGGTGCTGAAGATGTTCATAGGCTCAACCCTAACCAGTGGGTTGGGGGATGGCAAGCACTGCGGGGAAATTGAGAGAAATGCTTAAAAAATGCTATTTCTCGAGATTTTATGGCTGATATTTTTGTTCGGTTTCTTTAATGTTGCGCAGTATTTTTCGATGGCGCAACACAAAGTGATTGATGTTGGCCGTGCCGGCCCCTTCGCGGGTCAACCCGCTCCCACAGGTACAGCGCAATTCCTGTGGGAGCGGGTTTACCCGCGAAGGGGCCGGCCCAGACAGCACACGTCTCAGGGCTGGAACGCGCCGATGAAGATCGCAGGATCCACCCGCGCATCGTTGAGGCTGACGTTCCAGTGCATGTGCGGCCCGGTCGCCCGGCCGGTGGAGCCCACGCGGCCGACCACCTCGCCACGGCGCAGCACCTGCCCCGGCTTCACGTCGATCTTCGACATGTGGCAGAACATGCTGATGAAGCCCTGGCCATGGTCGACGAACACCGTGCGGCCATTGAAGAAGTAGTCGCCCACCAGGATCACCTTGCCATTGGCCGGGGTCTTGATCGGCGTGCCGGCGGGCACGGCGAAATCCAGGCCGGCATGGGGGTTGCGCTCCTCGCCGTTGAAGAAGCGGCGCACGCCGAACTTGCTCGAAAGCGGGCCGTTGACCGGCTTGTCGAGGATCAGGTTGCTCGGCAGGGTCGGGCTGAAACTGCGGTAGGCCTTGATCTGCTCGGCCAGCTCGCGGTCGATGCGCTTGAGGTCCTCGGGCTCGGGGTTGACCTGGCGCTTGTTCTTCAAGGTGATGTGCTGTTCGGGGTATTTCTTGCTGCCCACGCTGAAGCGGATGTCGCGCCCAGCCTGGCTGAGCACGGCGCTGCCGGGCTTCTGGGTGAGCGGGATGCCGACAATGGCCAGCCATTTGTCCTGTTCCTTCACTACCAACACCGGCTTGCCGTCGAAGCGGGCCGTGGGGGCGCTGGTGGAGGGGCCCAGGTCGATCACTGCCACGCCGCCGGGCACCGGCTTGTCGAGGGTGCGGGTGATGTAGCTGGCCTGGGCCGCGGTAAGTGGCAGCAGCAGGGCAAAAGCGAGCAGGGGCGCGAACAGGCGGGGCATGTGTCAGTCCAGTAGGGAGAGAGTGACCGGAGTCTGGTGGTTGTCCTCGACCCGCACCTTGAGCTCGCCTTCGTTTAGGCGGGCGGTCAGGCGCTGGCCGTTGTGGGTCTGCGCGGCGCTGCGGATGGCCTGGCCGCGCTCGTCGAGGAGGATGCTGTAACCGCGGGCGAGGGTGGCCAATGGGCTGACCACCTGCAGCGTCTGCAACTGCGCCTGGAAGCGCTGGCGACGGTCCTTGATCACCTCGCGCATGGCCCGTGGCAGGCGTTCGGCCAGGCTGTCCAGGCGTTGCTTGAGCAGTTTCAGGTTGCGTCCCGGGTGTTGCGCGGCCAGGCGCATGTCCAGGCGGCCGAGGCGTTCGTGGCGTTGGCTCATGGTCAGCGCGAAGGCGCGGCGCAGGCGCATGTCCAGATCGTCCAGGCGCTGGGCCTGCTGGCGCAGGCGTTCGCCCGGGTGGCGCAGGCGCCGGGCCAGGCCCTCCACGCGCAGGCGGTCATGGGCCAGGCGGCTCTGCATGCGCAGCAACAAGCGCCGCTGCAGGCTGTCCAGGCGTTGTTGCAGGCCGCTGCTGTCGGGGGCGAGCAGCTCGGCGGCGGCCGAAGGCGTGGGGGCGCGCACATCGGCGACGAAGTCGCTGATCGACACGTCGGTTTCATGGCCCACGGCGCTGACGATCGGTGTCACGCAGGCGGCCACGGCACGGGCCACGGCCTCTTCGTTGAAGCACCAGAGGTCTTCCAGCGAGCCGCCGCCACGGGCCAGGATCAGCGCGTCGAAGCCCTGTCGGTCGGCCATCTGCAGGGCGCGGACGATCTGCGCGATGGCTTCGCGGCCCTGCACGGCGGTAGGGATCAGGTTGAGTTCGACCTGCGGCGCGCGGCGGCGGAACACGCTGATGATGTCGCGGATCACCGCGCCGGTGGGCGAGGTGACGATGCCGATGCGCTGCGGGTGGGCCGGTAGCGGCTGCTTGCGTTCGGTGCTGAACAGGCCCTCGGCGCCGAGCTTTTCCTTCAGTGCCTCGAAGGCCAGGCGCAGGGCGCCGTCACCGGCCGGTTCGACGGTGTCGAGGATCAGCTGGTAGTCGCCGCGGCCCTCGAACAGCGAAACCTTGCCGCGCACCTTTACCGCCAGGCCGTCACGCAGGGCCTGGCGCACACGGGCGGCGTTCTGCCGGAACAGCGCGCAGCGGATCTGCGCGCCGCTGTCCTTGAGGGTGAAGTACATGTGGCCGGAGGCCGGGCGGGCGAGGTTGGAAATCTCGCCTTCCACCCAGACGCTGCGGAACACGTCCTCGAGCAGCACGCGGGCGCGGCCGTTGAGCTGGCTGACGGTGAGGACCTCGCGGTCCAGGCCGAGTCGTTCGAAAGGGTCTCTGATCATGCCGGGCATCATAAAGGAGCGAAGGCCTGGTTGTCTGTGCCGGCCTCTATCGCGGGGCAAGCCCGCTCCCACGCACATACGACCTAGGGCGTGGGAGCGGGCTTGCCCCGCGATAGAGGCCTTCAGCCTTGCATGATCGCCACGAACTGACGCACCAACTCCCCGGCATCCCTCCGGCAAGCCAGCGCCACGGTACTTTGGCACGCCTCGACCAACGGCACGAAACGCACCAATGGCGGGGCGATCTCGCGCATGCTCGCCGGCAACAATGCTACCCCGAACCCGGCCTGGATCAACTGCAGTTGCGTGGTCTTGCGCGACACCACCTGCGCCGCCTGGGGATAGAATCCCTCGTTCATGCACAGCGACGCCGACAGGTAGCTCAGCCCGCCGCGCTGACGATGGGGGATGGAGATGAAGCGTTCCTCGCGCAGTTGCCCCAACCGAACACTGGCCGCCGTGGCCAGTGGGTGGCTCGCCGCCACCGCCAGCAGCAGGGGCTCGTCGAACAGCGCATGCAGTTCCACGCCCTCGTGCTGGCGCAGTACTGGCAGGCGCAACAGGCCGATCTCCAGCCGTCCCTCGGCGATGTCCTCCAGCTGCGCTTCCGACGATTGCTGGGCGATTTCTAGGGATACGCCAGGGTTAGCCTCGAGGTAGGTGCCGAGGCGCTGCAGCAACTGCCCGGTCAGCGGCACGGTGCTGGAGTGGTTCAGACGCAAACTGCCGCGCAGGCCTTGGCCAACTTCGCGGGCCAGGCGTTCGGCCTTGTCCAGGTCGGCCAGCAGGCGTCGGGCGCGGTCGAGGAAGGCCAGCCCGGCGGCGGTCAGCCGTGGCTGGCGAGCGGTGCGCTCGAACAGTGCGGACCCCAGGTGCAGCTCCAGCTCCTTGATCTGACGGCTGAGGGCCGACTGGGCGATGTACAGCCGCTCTGCGGCGGCACTGAAGCTGCCGGCCTCGGCAATTTCGACGAAATAGCGCAGCTGACGGATCGAAGTCATGTCATGCCTTTTCCAGATGGCTCATGGCGTAAAGGCATATTAGTCGGCATGGCTTGTCGCTGGCTAACCTTCAGTGGTCTCCCGAGGAACTGTCGCGATGCTCGCTCAATTGTCGTTTTCCACGCTCGACTGGCTGCCCATCCTGCTGGGTGTGGGGGTGGCCTATATCGTCTTCGGCATCGCCGGCTTCGGCACCGCGCTGGTCGCCGGCCCCGTGCTGATCCACTTCATGCCGTTGTCGCGGATCATTCCGTTGCTGGTGTTGCTGGACTTCGTCGCCGCCTTCGGCAACCTGCTGCCGTCGCGGCGTGACGTGGTGCGCGGCGAGTTACTGCGGCTGCTGCCGTTCATGGCCGTGGGCTGTACCCTGGGCGTCGTGTTCCTGCTGCGCCTGAAGTCGGATGTGCTGCTGTTGCTGATGGGGCTGTTCGTCACTGCCTACGCGGTCTATGGCCTGGCGGTGAAGGTGCGGCCGGCGAGCTTGTCGGGCGCCTGGGCGGTGCCCATGGGCACGGTGGGCGGGTTGTTCGGCGCCCTGTTCGGCAGTGGTGGTTTTTTGTACGCGATCTACCTCAGCGCACGGCTGGAGGCCAAGGAGCAGGTGCGGGCGACCCAGGTCGCACTGATCAGTTGCAGCACGGTGGTGCGCCTGTCGCTGTTCCTGATCGCCGGGGTATATGCCGACGTCAGCCTGTTGCTGCTGGCCGCCTGCCTGTTGCCGGTGATGTTCGCCGGTACCTGGCTGGGACGGCGGCTGACCCTGAGGCTATCCCGCGAGGCCTTCGTGCGATTGATCACCTGGCTGGTGCTGGCCAGCGGCCTGGCGTTGATCGGTCGCTACCTGAGCGCCTGAGCAGACGGTAGAATTGAGTGATTACCGCAGTTCGCAGGCCCGCCTCAAGCATGAACACCCAAAGCATCATCGTCCCCAAGCTGTCCACCGTGCCGGTTCACGAAGCCCGTGCCCGCGCCATCCTGCGCTGGCTGGTGCGCGAGAAGATCGTCGAGGAGCAACTGAGCACCTGCGGTCGCACCGGCAATCGTATGGGCCATGCCCTGGCCGAAGGGGCGCGCAAGGTGGCCCTGCACCCCGAGAAGCTGCCGTTCGGCGCACAGGTCAATGGCCTTGAGGTGATGCTCAAGCGCTGCATCTATACCCCTACCGACGGATTTCTCGAGGAGGCCGGCTGCCCGGAATGCCGGCGGGAGGTGGGCGAGCCGCTGTTCGAGAGCCTGGAGGAATGGATGCCGGGGGTGAGCGACAACTTCACCTGCCCGCTGTGCGGATTCGAGGACGACATCAATGGCTTCCTCTACCTGCAGCCGTGTGCCTTTTCCAACCTGGGGTTCATCTTCAACAACTGGGGCGAGGCCGGGTTCACCCAGGCCTTCCTCGACAGCTTCGCCGACTGGCTGGACCAGCCGGTGGCGGTGGTGCAGGTAAAACTGCCGCAAGGCTGACCGAAGGCCCTTATTTTGCATTGAGCGGCGCGCCATGGATGGGTATAATGGCGCGCTTCCATTTTTCCCCTTCCGGGAGCCCCCGCGATGCTGCGTATCAGCCAAGAAGCCCTGACCTTCGACGATATCCTCCTTGTACCTGGCTACTCCGAGGTACTGCCCAATGAAGTCAGTCTCAAGACCCGTTTGACTCGTGGCATCGAGCTGAACATTCCCCTGGTCTCCGCCGCCATGGATACCGTGACCGAAGCGCGCCTGGCCATCGCCATGGCCCAGGAAGGCGGCATCGGCATCATCCACAAGAACATGACCATCGAGCAGCAGGCCGGCGAAGTACGCAAGGTCAAGAAGTTCGAGGCCGGCGTGGTCAAGGACCCGATCACCATCGACGCCGACGCCACCGTGCGCGACCTGTTCGACCTGACCCGCCTGAACAACATCTCCGGCGTTCCGGTACTGGCGAACGGCGACCTGGTCGGCATCGTCACCTCCCGTGACGTGCGCTTCGAAACCCGCCTGGACGCCAAGGTCCGCGACGTGATGACCCCCAAAGAGCGTCTGGTCACCGTCCGCGAAGGTGCCGACAAGAACGAAGTCCGCGAGCTGCTGCACAAGCACCGCCTGGAAAAAGTCCTGATCGTCGACGACAAGTTCGCCCTCAAGGGCATGATGACCGTCAAGGACATCGAGAAGGCCAAGGCCTATCCGTTGGCCAGCAAGGACGACCAGGGTCGCCTGCGCGTCGGCGCTGCGGTCGGCACCGGCAAGGACACCGGCGAGCGCGTAGCCGCCCTGGTTGCCGCCGGCGTTGACGTGGTGGTGGTGGACACCGCCCACGGTCACTCCAAGGGCGTGATCGACCGCGTTCGCTGGGTCAAGGAAACCTACCCGCAAGTGCAGGTGATCGGCGGCAACATCGCCACCGGCGCTGCCGCCAAGGCCCTGGCTGAAGCCGGCGCCGACGCGGTCAAGGTCGGTATCGGCCCGGGCTCGATCTGCACCACCCGCATCGTCGCCGGTGTCGGCGTGCCGCAGATCAGCGCCATCGCCAACGTCGCCGCCGCACTGGAAGGCACTGGCGTGCCGCTGATCGCCGACGGCGGCATCCGTTTCTCGGGTGACCTGTCCAAGGCCATCGTCGCTGGCGCCTCGTGCGTGATGATGGGCTCGATGTTCGCCGGTACCGAAGAAGCACCGGGTGAAGTCGAACTGTTCCAGGGCCGTTCCTACAAGGCCTACCGCGGCATGGGCTCGCTGGGTGCCATGGCACAGGCGCAAGGCTCCTCCGACCGTTACTTCCAGGACTCCTCGGCCGGTGCCGAGAAGCTGGTACCGGAAGGCATCGAAGGCCGTGTGCCATACAAAGGCGCCCTGGCCGCGATCATCCACCAGCTGATGGGCGGCCTGCGTTCGTCCATGGGCTACACCGGCAGCGCGACCATCGAAGAGATG
The DNA here is from genome assembly GCF_028369275.1 of Mitsuaria sp. RG. Lineage (NCBI taxonomy): Bacteria > Pseudomonadati > Pseudomonadota > Betaproteobacteria > Burkholderiales > Sphaerotilaceae > Roseateles > Mitsuaria sp. RG. The sequence goes on along the minus strand of NZ_JAQMYQ010000038.1, from coordinate 27,415 downwards.
CGCACCAAGCCGGAGTTCGTGCGCATCACCGGTGCCGGCATGGCCGAGTCCCATGTGCATGACGTGCAGATCACCAAAGAAGCCCCTAACTACCGCGTAGGCTGAGGCTTCCAGCAATAGCAAGCGGGGCTGTCATGACAGCCCCGTGTCGTTTCCGATTTCCACTGACGAGATTGAGTCATGGCCCTCGACATTCACGCTCACCGCATCCTGATCCTCGATTTCGGTTCCCAGTACACCCAGCTGATCGCCCGCCGCGTGCGCGAGATCGGCGTGTACTGCGAACTGCACCCGTTCGACATGGACGATGAAGCGATCCGCGAATTCAACCCGCGCGGCATCATCCTGGCCGGTGGCCCCGAGTCGGTCCACGAAGCCAACAGCCCGCGCGCCCCGCAGGCCGTGTTCGACCTGAAGGTCCCGGTGCTGGGCATCTGCTACGGCATGCAGACGATGGCCGAGCAGATGGGCGGCAAGGTCGAAGGTTCCGACCTGCGCGAGTTCGGCTACGCCCGTGTCGACGTGGTCGGCAAGAGCCGCCTGCTCGACGGCATCGAAGACCATGTCGATGACGACGGCGTACTGGGCCTGGACGTGTGGATGAGCCACGGCGACAAGGTCACCCAGATGCCGGGCAACTTCAGCGTACTGGCCAGCACCCCGAGCTGCCCGATCGCCGGCATGTACGACGACGCCCTGGGCTACTACGGCGTGCAGTTCCACCCGGAAGTGACCCACACCAAGCAAGGCGGTCGCATCCTGTCGCGCTTCGTCCAGGACATCTGTGGCTGCGAAGCCCTGTGGACCGCCTCGAACATCGTCGAGGACGCCATCGCCCAGGTGCGCGCACAGGTCGGTTCGGCCAACGTCCTGCTGGGCCTGTCCGGCGGCGTCGACTCCTCCGTGGTTGCCGCGCTGCTGCACCGCGCCATCGGCGACCAGCTGACCTGCGTGTTCGTCGACAACGGCCTGCTGCGCCTGCACGAAGGCGACCAGGTGATGGCCATGTTCAAGGAGAACATGGGCGTCAAGGTGATCCGCGCCGATGCCGAGAAGCAGTTCCTCGACAACCTGGAAGGCGAAGCGGACCCGGAGAAAAAGCGCAAGATCATCGGTCGCACCTTCATCGACGTGTTCGATGCCGAGGCCAGCAAGCTGGACAACATCCAGTTCCTCGCCCAGGGCACCATCTACCCCGACGTGATCGAGTCGGCCGGCGCCAAGAGCGGCAAGGCCCACGTGATCAAGTCGCACCACAACGTTGGTGGCCTGCCGGAGGAGATGAACCTCAAGCTGGTCGAGCCGCTGCGCGAGCTGTTCAAGGACGAAGTGCGCAAGATCGGCCTGGAACTGGGCCTGCCGTACGACATGGTCTACCGCCACCCGTTCCCGGGCCCGGGCCTGGGCGTGCGTATCCTTGGTGAAGTGAAGAAGGAATACGCCGACATCCTGCGTCGCGCCGACCACATCTTCATCGAAGAACTGCGCAAGGCCGACTGGTACCACAAGACCAGCCAGGCGTTCGTGGTGTTCCAGCCGGTCAAGTCGGTCGGCGTCGTCGGCGACGGCCGTCGCTACGCCTGGGTCGTGGCCCTGCGTGCCGTCGAGACCGTGGACTTCATGACCGCGCGCTGGGCGCACTTGCCGTACGAGCTGCTGGAAACCGTCAGCGGCCGTATCATCAACGAAATCGACGGTATCTCCCGCGTCACCTACGACGTGTCGAGCAAGCCGCCGGCCACTATCGAGTGGGAATGAGTTGAGCCACAAGGGCGCCGCAAGGCGCCCTTGTCGTATCTGCGCTTCGCTCAATGGCTGATGTAGCGCATGCCGCGCAGACTCAAGCGGGTATGCAGGTCGGCAAGGTGTTCGAAGCGCCGTTCATGTACGTCTGGCCAGTCGGGGCGTTCGATGTAGCAATAGCGCCCGTCCCGTTTGATCAGGGTGCGTCGCAGGGCCGAATTCCGGCTGCGGTTGATCACGTATTCCTCGCCATTGACCCGTTCGATGGTGTAATCGCCTGGCGTGACCAGCATGCTGTCGAAGTCAGGTGATGTCGAGCGTATGGGCAACACTGCCGCACGCAGGAGCAGGTCGCTTTCCAGATGCCTGACACCAGCCTTCGGGTCAACGATGTCCCTGCCGGGGTCGGCGCTGTAGGTGTCGATTCCATCGATCGGGCCGTCTTCGACGCGCAGGCCAATTGCGCCTTCCGTTTCAGCCAGACCAGTAACGCCATGGAAGTTGTTGGCGTGGCTGCTACCCACAAGTGCAACCCATTTTCCCGGACCTCGTGCAGCCTGGTCGGCCTCGATGATCAGGTGCGCATAGAAGTTCATCATCTGCTGGCGTGTCCCATCGGCAACCGGATTCACCCATGCCTGGCGATAGCTGGCCATGCAGTCGATGGCTTGGATCCGTACGCCGTTCTTCTGCGCCTCAACCATTACCCGGCGGAAGGTGTAGCAGCCAGCCGGGTCGGTGCCGTGGCCGAGATCCTGTTCCGCGACATAAGCATCAAGCGCTTTGGGCATCACGCCGCTGCGATTGAACGTGTCCAGGTCCGCTTGCTGGAAGTCGGTCGTGTAGTGCTCCATGTACAGCGTCCTGACCTTCAGCTTGCGCAGCAGGCGCATGTTGTCGATCAGTAGCCGCTTGCTGCCAAGGCTGCTATGCGCTTCTCCGATGACCAAGCCATTGCTGTTCTCGTAGATGCTTTGCAGCACCCGTTTGGAGGCGGCGCCAGGAGGGATCTCAGGTATCTGTGGACGTGGGGGAGGCTGCACCGTCTTCATGAAATCATTGGCGTCTGTCGCCAATTGATCACGTAGCTGGCGGAAACGCTTGAGGGCGGCGTTGCGTTCTGGTGCCTCCAATCGTTCCCGCGTACCCGTAATCTCATGCTCTGAAACATCGTTCAGTGATTGGCGCAGGTCGGCGGGGACGTCATAAGGTGTCTCTGCAAGTGCAGGCGGGCTAGCGGACGTTGACGGGCGACCCCAGGCCTTCAGGCGTGCGAGCATGCCCCCTTTGAGGCCTGGGCGATCCACAGGTTGCCAGTGTCCTTCTGCATCCAGGCGGATCGGTTGGTTCTTGTAGAAAGAGAGCGGGTTGTCGGGGTCGACGATGGTCCAGGTTTTCAGCTCTGATACAAAACGCACCTGGTAAGGCATATCTTCAACCAGTGCGTAGAATTGCCCGCCTTGCGTGTAGATCCCTTCTAGGGTACCTGACCCCGGTTCGCCGCTGAGCATTACATTGGTTTCGAAAGGGTTCAGCAGCTCCCAGCTTTGCGCAGGTTGGAAAGGGTCGGGTACCCAGGTCTTGATGGCATCCGCCACGCTTGTCGCTGAGTCATCCTCGACTTCGCTATCGCCGGAAGCTGCGTGCTCCTCTGTCTCGGTTGGGCGCTCCCCGATATCCGTTGTTCCTTCTGCTTCACCTAACTCGGCAAGGGGGTTGCCGGGAGCGCTGAGCAGAAAGGTCGCATTGAACAGGGTCTCGATGGCGGCGAAAATCGCGCCCGTAACACCTGCCTTGCGTTCGCGGGTCGTGTGCCCGGTTATTGCCTGGTCGATGTTCAAGCCTGTTTCGGCGATGCCGGCGCCCACCAGTGCCAAGGCCACCGGCCAGTCCACGGCCGCCATGGGGCCGAACACTTGCAGGCCGGCCTTCAAGTAACCGATCCACAGCTGTTTGCGCAGGTCGGCGTTGGAGCGCAGGGCGAAGTGCGCATCATCGAGCATCCGCTGGTGGGCTTTGTTACGCAGCCAGTCGAAGGCATCTTCGTCGATCTGCTGGTCCAGGGTGTTGAGGCCGGAGAAATCCTGCCTGCCCCAGCCGTGGTAGAGCAGGTCGATCAAATGATTCAACCCGACCTGGCTGTCGCCCTCGTCGCGATCGTTCAGGGCGAAGTGCGCTACGAAGCGTGCCCGGTTCTCGGCATGATTGCAGTGGTTGAGCACCCACAGGAACAATGCCTGCACATCCTGGAAGTGATACAGGCCTTCGATGTCCCCGGGCAGGTAGATGACCTGGCTACCGTCTTGCATCTGCAGGCGCAGGATATCCGTCGCGACATGGCCGCCGATATCGAATGTGCATATGCGCACGCCGTTACCCGGCAGCATTCGTTGGTGCAACGCTTGCACTGATGGCGGCCAGGGCATTTCGCCCACCAGTGCCCGCACGATGTCACTGCACTGGCGGGCGAGCGCTGACTTGGGGTCATGGGCACAGGTTTCCAGTACTTTGCTCAGGAAGTTGGCCTTGGCCAGCGTGCGGAAGTTTTCCGAATGATTCGTCCAGAAGGTGCCCAGCCGCCGCTTGAAATCAGCGGCGAAGTCGATCTTCCAGAAGTCATCCAGCACATCCTTGGCATCGAGCCGTACTTCATTGTGTTCGTCGTAGCTGTCCTTGCCTGGCCCATCGCTGTAGAAACCCACCAGATAGCTGAGCAAGTCGGCGTTGTCCTGGTCATGGACATCGAAACGGTGCATCACCAGTTGTGGCAGAGTCATCGACTCGTACGGCTGATCGAAGTGCTGCCAGCCGTTGAAGGTCCTGGGGCTGCTGACGGCGGTATTGAATCGGTGCAGGTACACACTGTCGGGATCCAGCGCTTTCAGGCCATTGCGGTCAAGGATCTGTTGCGCGACTGTTCGCGCCATCTCGCGCATGTCCGGGCAGTCTTCGGTGAGTTGCCGGGCGATTGTCAGCAGGGTCTGCTGATCACTGGAGGTGCGAGTAAAGATGGGCATCACGAGGGTCCGGTACAGAAAAATGAACCTCAGTGTCAGGCGCTCGCATGCTTGGGTGGAGGTGCATATTGCTTATTCCATAGCCCGGCAGCCTGAAACGACAAAGCCCGCATCAGCGGGCTTTGTCGTTTCAGGCGAAGACGTTGATCAGAAGTCGTAGCGCACGTTCGCACTGAAGGTGTCGGCGTTGAAGCCGCTGCTGGCCAGGTAGTTGTACGTGCCTCCTACGCTCCACGCACCCACGCGGTAGTTTGCACCCAGCCCCAGCTCGTAGCTGTCGCGCGCAGGTTTCGCGCCCGTGGTGGTGAACGGGGTGCCTCCGAGCACGAAGGTGGAGGTGGTGCTGGCCTTGTCAGCGATGAAGTCGTGCCAGGCCATCAGCTTGGCTTCCGGTTCCAGGGTGCCCACGCCTACGTCGAAAGCGGCCGCCAGGCGAGCGCCCAGGCCCATCTCGCCTATTTCATAGCGCTGGCTGCCGACGTTGAGGGCGGCTGAGCTGCCTTTTTCACGGTACGAATCAATCGACACCTTGGCATAGCGCGCACCGACCTGTGGTTCCAGCAGCCACTGCTTGTCGAGCTGGAAGGTGTAGCCTGCCAGGGCGTTGACGCCGAAGATTTCACTGTCGTAGTCGGCCTTGGCGCGGGTACCGGCAATGTAACGTTTGGACTCGTTGTCGTTCCAGCCATACATCAGCGAGGTGTCGACGAAGAAGTTGTCACGGGCCCAGTTGCCGTACAAGGTCAGTGCATGGCCGCTGACGTCGGTCTTGCTACCCAGGTCGGATTTGACGTCGCTGGTGAGGTAGCTGTATGCCACGCCCAGGGTGGTATTGGCGTCGAGCTTGCCGTCAGCACCCACGGCGATGCCGTGGGTATTTGCGTCGTAGCCGTCGACGCCGTGGCGGCTGTCCTGGTTGGCATCGCTGGACAGCGCTTGCAGCCATACGCCTTGTTCTGCCAGGACGTCACCGGAGGACTGGCCATTGCGCGCTTTGCTGGCGCGACGGTTGATGGCGCTTGTGACCAGGTTCTGGCCGCTGGTGGCGGCATGAATCACCCCACGGCTGACATCCGGGGTCAGGGTTTCGGCAAGTTTGGCCAGCTCTTCGTTGGTGGCGGCGTTGGCGAAACGCTGGAAAACCGGATCGCTTTCGTCCATCAGGCCCAAGACGGTGTTCTTGAGCGGCTTGATCGCGTTCACCGCGTTGTTCGAGCCACTGGCATCCTGCAGGCCCTGCGCAATCACCTCGTCACTGCGGGTGGCGACCAGTGCTTTGAGATCCTGGCCTTCGATGCCGAAGCTTTTCACCTCGAGCAGTGCCGAGGAGGAGACCACGGACAGGTTCTGCGGATCTTCCCAGGTGCCTGAGTTGATGAGGGTGTAACGAGTGCCCTGGGCCGGTGTACGGAAGTCGTCGGAGCGAGCTTGCAGTTCGACCTGGCTACCCTCGGAGAAGTAGGTGTTGCCTGTGACTTTGAGGATCGGCGTTTCAGGCAATGTGTCGTTATCCAGCAGCAGACGCAGGCGCGCAGTGTCGCTGTCCAGGTCGAGGCCGCCCACGATGGTCGTCTGCGGGCGGAGCAGCGTCAGGCGACCACCGTCGATATCGACGTAACCGGCACGGATGGTCGAGCCATCGAATATCGCTTCACCGCTCACCAGCACACCGTTCAAGCCCAGCAGGTCACCTTTTACTTGCCCTGCGTGCCAGTAGAAATACGAGGGCGAGGTGTTGTCGTCCGCCAGGATTGCCGCAGTGCCGCCTTCGATCAGGCCACCTGTCTGCGTGATGGCGAAAATGCTGAAACCGCCCGAGGGGTCGAGGCTGACAAAGTGAATGCCCACCCCATCGGCCGAGATCGTCCCGCTATTGTTGATAGCGGTCTTGAAGTCGCCACCCAACACTTGAGCGGTGAAGCGGGCGTTCTCTACTTCGATACCCGCAGAGTCGATGCCGCGAGCGGTGATGGTGCCCGAGTTGTTGATGTTCGCCTGGGTCGAGGTGATCATCATGCCATTGGCACCTTCGCCAGTCACAGTGATGTTGCCGTTGTTGTTCACTTCACCCGCGATCTTCGCCAGGTACAGGTCCAGCCCCATGGCGCTGTTGCTGTCTACCGTAATGTCGCCCTGGTTGACCAGGTCGCCAGTGGCGGTGGAGTTGAGGGTCATGCTGATACCCGACAGGACGTCGCTGGTGTTCGCCGCCGCCAGGTTGATTTTGCCTTGGTTGACCAGGTTGCCCGCCAGGGTCACGTTAACCAACGTTACACCTGCGTTCTGCGACGTGCCGGTGAAGGTGACGTTATTGAATACATCACCGGAGCTGTTGTAGGCCCCTGTACCCAGGTCATGGTTGAGGTCGGGTGCGGGTGTGGCATGGGCAGTAGCCGCGGCGACAGACAGCGCCAACAGCGAGCGGCGCAAGAGGTAGATGCTCAAGACAGTCGTATCCTTACAGGGAGAAACCGGCAGGGAACACTGCGCATCAGCGTTTGTTATAGGCATCCCAGCCAGCGTGTCGGTGAAGTGCTGATTTTAAACGCGTGCAATCTACACGATGCCTGCAGGAGAATTCATCATGAAAAAGACAAATCCGAACGAATAAGCCCAACGAATGCTTCGAGGCAGCTTTTTGGAGCTTCCCCTTCAGTATTAAGGGAACTCAACGATCAGGCGAAGAGCCTCGTCCAAGCCAGGTCTTAGGGGACCGGTGCCAGCGGCGTTTGAGCCCATTGGCTCCATGTTGCCTCCCACCCTCTATCATGGCTTGCTTGTGGCACAAGGACACATTGGGAGAGGGGTGAGCCAAGCGCCTGTTGGTAACTATCGGCCAAGCTGGCAGGGATGATCGGGTCTGCTGCTCCAATGAAATGACGCTGGGGTAGCGAGGCGAGCCGATCGCGATAGTCCAGAGGCTCCAATGAGCCCTCGAGTGGCGACAGGCCTTTCATCATCGCCCACAGATGTGGACTGAGGTTGCCAGCGAGGCTTTGCACCTGGGTAACGTCGTTGCGCTGCGCCGCCAACAACAAGGCGAGGGCGGCGCCACCTGAATACCCCACCAGTTCGAATTCCCTGTTGGCATATCGCTGCTTCAACTGGTCCAGCGCGTGGCTCAGGCGGGTAACCACCTCACTGGAGAATCGTCGATGGGTCCAGAGGGAGGATTGGCAGGCTGCGGCCATGATGAACTGGCAGGGGCGTGCCAAATACACATTCGGGGTTGGGTCATTGAGCGCCAGCCGTGGCACCAGCAGATTGTGCGGGCTCGGGTCCAGGCTGGGTTGAGTGGCCGTCGACCAGGCGTGACCATCGCCTTCCAGGTAGACACGCAGGCGGGTCATCTTTTCTGCAGGGTGCGGCGCTAGCATGACGAGCGGGTAGGTGTGGCCCGGGAGCACCTGCAATGGTCGGCCGTGCTCTTCAGCCAGTTGTTGCAGCGCCTCGCGCGGCGATTGGCAGGCGATCAAAAGCGCGCTGAGCATTAGCATCCAGACGCCATGGAGGCTGGTCGATATCCACCGACAGTAAGCGTATCTGCTCACCCAAGGTCACAACACATGATGCAAAGTCTCGTATCGCAGCGTACGGGGACGGTGCGTGATAGTGCAGGCGCCTTGGTTGAATTGCTAGTGTCCTGTCTCGGAAGTACCGCTGAAACACCGCACTAGCCTGAGCAGTCATTTTCGGCGCATTGTCCCGTCACATCCGCGGTGGCCAGGGAGTCCTGCCCGTCAGCCGTTGCGACAACACTTCACTTAATCTTTCCTATTTGCAGGTGTATCGTATTCGCCCTTCATCGCCAGCCGCAGTTGGCAGACTGATTGTGCAAAACACGAGGTACCCGCACCGATGTCCTTTACCCGTCGACAAATGCTCAAGGGCCTGACCGGCCTGGTGGTGGTAGGCCTGGGCGCCGGAGGCGCGGCACGCTACTGGCTGGGCAAGGTCGAGGACGACAATGCCGGGCACGACTACGAGCTGATCGCCGCGCCCCTGGACGTCGAGCTGGTGCCGGGCTTCAAGACCGAGGCCTGGGCCTTCGGCCCGTCGGCGCCGGGTACCGAACTGCGGGTGCGTCAGGGCACCTGGCTGCGGGTGCGCTTCATCAACCGCCTGCCGGTGGAGACCACCATCCACTGGCACGGCATCCGCCTGCCGCTGGAGATGGACGGCGTGCCGTATGTCTCGCAGTTGCCGGTCAAACCGGGCGAATACTTCGACTACAAGTTCAAGGTGCCGGATGCCGGCAGCTACTGGTATCACCCGCACGTCAGCAGTTCCGAGGAGCTGGGCCGCGGCCTGGTCGGGCCGCTGATCGTCGAGGAGCGCGAACCCACGGGCTTCCAGCATGAACGCACCCTGAGCCTGAAGAACTGGCACGTGGACGAGCAGGGCGCCTGGCTGCCGTTCAGCATCCCCCGCGAGGCGGCCCGCAATGGCACCGCCGGGCGCCTGATCACCATCAACGGCCAGGCCGAGTCGGTTACGGAGCTGCCGGCCGGGCAGGTGGTGCGGGTGCGCCTGCTGAACCTGGACAACACCTGGACCTACCGCTTGAACCTCAAGGGCAACTGCGAGGCAATGATCTATGCCCTCGATGGCAACCCGGTGACCCCGCGGCCACTGGACGACGAGTATTGGCTCGGGCCGGGCATGCGCATTTGCCTGGCGATCCGCATTCCCGAGGCGGGCGAGGAGGTTTCCCTGCGAGATGGATTCGTGCGCCTGGGCACCCTGCGCTCGGTGGCCAGCAGCGAGGCGCCCGGCGACTGGCCCGAGGCCCTGCCGCCGAATCCGGTCGCCGAGCCGGACCTGGAGAACGCCGAGAAGCTCAACTTCAATTTCGAATGGGTCGGCAAGGTCTCGGTGAACACCGAGAACGGCAAACCGCCGAGCCTGTGGCAGATCAACGGCCAGGCCTGGGACATCACCGACAAGACCTGCGCCGACCGGCCGATCGCCACGCTGCAGAAAGGCAAGAGCTACATCCTCGAGCTGAAGAACATGACCCAGTACCAGCACCCGATCCACCTGCATGGCATGAGTTTCAAGGTAATCGCCTCCAATCGGCGCAAGATCGTCGAGCCGTGGTTCACCGACACCTACCTGCTGGGCAAGAACGAGCGGGCGCAGGTGGCGCTGGTGGCGGATAACCCGGGCACCTGGATGTTCCACTGCCACGTCATCGACCACATGGAAACCGGCCTGATGGCCGCGATCGCGGTGGTCTGATGCGACCGCAGATCATCGATCGCAGCCGCGACCAGGAGTTCATGCGCCTGGCCCTCGATCTGGCGGCCCAGGGCGCGGCCCTGGGCGAGGTGCCGGTGGGGGCAGTGCTGGTGCAGCATGGCCAGGTGATCGGCCAGGGCTTCAACCGGCCGATCATCGACAGCGACCCCAGCGCCCACGCCGAAATGGTGGCGATTCGCGCCGCGGCCAAGTCGGCCAGCAACTACCGGCTGCCGGGCAGCACCCTGTACGTGACCCTGGAGCCATGCAGCATGTGCGCGGGGCTGATCGTCCATTCGCGGGTGGCGCGGGTGGTCTATGGGGCACTGGAGCCCAAGGCGGGGATCGTGCAGAGCCAGGGGCAGTTCTTCAGCCAGGGGTTCCTCAACCATCGGGTGATGTTCGAGGGTGGGGTGCTGGCAGAGGAGTGCGGAACGATCTTGAGTGAGTTCTTCAAGGCGCGGCGGGCGAAAGCCTAGCTGACACGATCCCTGTAGGAGCGGTCTCGTGCCGCGAAAGGGCCGCAAAGCGGCCCCAGCGATCTTTGCTCAACTCTGAAATCCTGGGGCCGCTGCGCAGCCCTTTCGCGGCACAAGGCCGCTCCTACAAAGGACGGTGGCGTGTCACATCGGCGGCGATTGTTCCGCCGGCTTGTCCTTGTTCACCGCCGGCACATGCAGGTTGCCCTCGGCCACCTGGCCTTCGAGCTGCGGCTGCGTGACCCAGGTGAGAATGTCGTAGTAGCGGCGGATGTTGGCCACGAAGTGCACCGGCTCGCCGCCGCGGGCGTAGCCGTACTTGGTCTTGCTGTACCACTGCTTCTGCGACAGGCGCGGCAGCATCTTCTTCACGTCCAGCCACTTGTTCGGGTTCAAGCCTTCGCGCCTGGCCAGGGTGCGGGCGTCTTCCAGGTGGCCGCTGCCGACGTTGTAGGCGGCCAGGGCGAACCAGGTGCGGTCCGGCTCCTTGATGCTGTCGTCGAGCTGGTCCTTGACCAGCATGAAGTACTTGGCGCCACCCTGGATGCTCTGCTTGGGGTCCAGGCGGTTGGACACGCCCATGGCCTGGGCGGTGCGCTGGGTCAGCATCATCAGGCCGCGCACGCCGGTCTTGGAGGTGACCTCGGGCTGCCACATCGATTCCTGGTAGCCGATCGCGGCGAGCAGGCGCCAGTCGACCTGCTCGACCTTGGAGCTGGTCTTGAAGTGCTTCTCGTACTTGGGCAGGCGCTGCTGCAGGTGCTGGGCGAAGGTGTAGGCGCCGACGTAGCCGAGGACATCGACATGGCCGTAGTAACGGTCCTTCAGGCGCTGCAGGGTGCCGTTCTTCTGCGACTTGTCGAGAAACTCGTTGATCTCGTTGAGCAGGCTGTTGTCTTCGCCGGCAGCCACCGCCCAGCGCTGGTCGCGGGTGTCGCCCAGGTCGAAGGCCACGCGCACATTGGGGAAGTACACCTGGTTCATGGCCAGCTCGTTGGAATCGACCAGGGTCAGGTCGATCTGGCCCTCGTCGACCATGCGTAGCAGGTCGACCACCTCGACGGCGTCGGACTCCTCGTACTCCAGCCCCGGGTTCTGCTTTTTCATCTCGGCGAGCTGATCGGCGTGGCTGCTGCCCTTGAGCACCATGATCTTCTTGCCCACCAGCCCTTTGGCGCTGGTCGGCCGCGAGCGGCCATTGCGATAGATGACCTGCGGGGTCACTTCCAGGTAGGGGTGGGAGAACTTCGCCTGGGCGGCGCGGCGCTCGCTGCTGACCAGGCCGGCGGCGGCCAGTACCGGGCCGGACGGCTTGCCCAACTGGTCGAACAGCTCGTCGAGGTTGTCGGCGGTCTCGATCTCCAGCTTCACGCCCAGGTCGTCGGCGAAACGCTTGACCAGTTCGTATTCGAAACCGGTTTCGCCGTTGCGGTCCTGGAAATAGGTGGCCGGGCTGTTACGGGTAATCACGCGCAATACGCCATCCTCCTTGACGCGTTCGAGGGTGCTGGGTTTTTCAACGCAGGCACCGAGCATCAGGAAGAGTCCGGTTGCGAGGAGCCATTTGGCGCATCGCTGGCGCAAAGCAGTGTGGGCGAACATAGGGTGCAGTATACGCAAAGGACCGGCGGCGCCATATCTCGACAATGGTTGGCAGGTCTGCTAGCGGGTTCTGTGCAGAAGCGGCTCGATTCCTTTGTAGGAGCGGCCTTGTGCCGCGATGGGCTGCGTCAGCGGCCCCCAAGGGTTTTCCCAGCACAGCAGTGAATTTGGGGCTGCTGCGCAGCCCATCGCGGCACAAGGCCGCTCCTACAGGGATCGCGCGAAGCCGGTGGTTTTTTTGACCCCTGGGTCCGGTTCCACCGCCCGGCAGCATTGGCTTTGAGCGGGTGCCGAAAGCCTGCGAATTAGGCTAGAATGCACGGCCTCTAAGCACACCCCTTCCTGAGGCTGTCCCGACGATGTTGATCCTGCGCGGCGCTCCTGCCCTTTCTGCCTTTCGCCACGGTAAATTACTCGAGCAACTGAGCCAGAAAGTCCCCGCTGTTACTGGTTTGTATGCCGAATTCGCCCACTTCGCCGACGTCGACGGCGAGCTGACCGCCGACCAGCAGCAGGTGCTGGGCCGTCTGCTCAAGTACGGCCCGAGCGTGCCGGTGCAGGAGCCAGCCGGCCGCCTGTTCCTGGTCGTGCCGCGCCTGGGCACCATCTCGCCCTGGGCATCCAAGGCCAGCGACATCGCCCACAACTGCGGCCTGCAGTCGATCCAGCGCCTGGAGCGCGGCATCGCCTACTACGTCGCCGGTAGCATCTCCGACGCCGACGCCCAGGTGCTTGCCGCCGAGCTGCACGACCGCATGACCCAGCGCGTGCTGGCCAGGCTGGAAGACGCAGGCGACCTGTTCAGTTATGCCCAGCCCAAGCCGATGACCTCGGTGGACATCCTCGCCGGTGGCCGCGCCGCCCTGGCGCAGGCCAACATCGACCTGGGCCTGGCCCTGGCCGAAGACGAGATCGACTACCTGGTCAATGCTTTCCAGGGGCTCAAGCGCAACCCGAACGACATCGAACTGATGATGTTCGCCCAGGCCAACTCCGAGCACTGCCGCCACAAGATCTTCAACGCCAGCTGGGACATCGACGGCCAGGCGCAGGAGAAGAGCCTGTTCGGCATGATCAAGAACACCTACCAGATGCACAGCGAAGGCGTGCTGTCTGCGTACAAGGACAACGCCTCGGTGATCGTCGGCAGCGTCGCCGGCCGCTTTTTCCCGAACCCTGAGACCCGCCAGTACGGCGCGGTGCAGGAACCGGTGCATATCCTGATGAAGGTCGAGACGCACAACCACCCGACCGCCATCGCCCCGTTCTCCGGCGCCTCCACCGGCTCCGGCGGCGAAATCCGCGACGAAGGCGCCACCGGCCGTGGCGCCAAGCCCAAGGCTGGCCTGACTGGCTTCACCGTGTCCAACCTGCGTATCCCGGGCTTCGAGCAGCCATGGGAGAAGCCTTACGGCAAGCCTGAGCGTATCGTCGACGCCCTCGACATCATGATCGAAGGCCCACTGGGCGGCGCCGCGTTCAACAACGAATTCGGCCGCCCGGCGCTGACCGGCTACTTCCGCACCTTCGAGCAGGGCATCAACACCCCGCACGGTGAAGAAGTCCGTGGCTACCACAAGCCGATCATGCTCGCCGGCGGCATGGGCAACATCCGTGAAGACCACGTGCAGAAGGGCGAGATCACCGTCGGCGCCAAGCTGATCGTGCTCGGCGGCCCGGCCATGCTGATCGGCCTGGGTGGCGGCGCCGCTTCGTCGGTGGCCACCGGTGCCAGCTCCGCCGACCTGGACTTCGCTTCGGTGCAGCGCGAAAACCCGGAAATGGAGCGCCGTTGCCAGGAGGTCATCGACCGCTGCTGGCAGCTGGGCGACAAGAACCCGATTGCCTTCATCCACGACGTCGGCGCCGGTGGTATTTCCAACGCCTTCCCGGAACTGGTCAACGACGGTGGCCGCGGTGGCCGTTTCGAACTGCGCAACGTGCCCAACGACGAGCCGGGCATGGCCCCGCACGAAATCTGGTCCAACGAATCGCAGGAGCGCTACGTGCTGGCGGTCAGCGCCGAAGATTTCGAGCGCTTCCAGGCTATCTGCGAGCGCGAGCGCTGCCCGTTCGCCGTGGTCGGTGAGGCCACCGAAGAACCGCACCTGACCGTTACCGACAGCCACTTCGCCAACACGCCGGTGGACATGCCGCTGGACGTGCTGCTGGGCAAGCCGCCGCGCATGCACCGCTCGGTCACCCGCGAAGCGGAGCTGGGCGATGAGTTCGACCCGAGCACCCTGGACCTGAATGACTCGGTCGAGCGCGTCCTGCGCCACCCGGCCGTGGCCAGCAAGAGCTTCCTGATCACCATCGGCGACCGTACCATCACCGGCCTCGTGGCCCGCGACCAGATGGTCGGCCCGTGGCAGGTACCGGTGGCCGACTGCGCCGTCACCGCCACCAGCTTCGACGTCTACACCGGTGAAGCCATGGCCATGGGTGAGCGTACGCCGCTGGCCCTGCTCGACGCCCCTGCCTCTGGCCGTATGGCGATCGGCGAGACCCTGACCAACCTGGCCGCCTCGCGCATCGAGAAGCTGTCCGACATCAAGCTGTCGGCCAACTGGATGTCCGCCGCCGGTCACCCGGGTGAAGACGCCCGCCTGTACGACACCGTCAAGGCCGTCGGCATGGAGCTGTGCCCGGAGCTGGGCATCACCATCCCGGTCGGCAAAGACTCGATGTCGATGAAGACCCAGTGGAGCGAAGCGGGCGAGCAGAAGAGCGTCACCTCGCCAATGTCGCTGATCATCACCGGCTTCGCCCCGGTCACCGACATCCGCAAGACCCTGACCCCGCAGCTGCGCATGGACAAGGGCGAAACCGACCTGATCCTGATCGACCTGGGCCGTGGCAAGAACCGCATGGGCGCCTCGATCCTGGCGCAGACCCACGGCAAGCTGGCCGCCCAGGCGCCGGACGTCGATGACGCCGAAGACCTCAAGGCGTTCTTCGCCGTGATCCAGGGGCTGAACGAAGACGGCCACCTGCTGGCCTACCACGACCGTTCCGACGGTGGCCTGCTGACCACCGTGCTGGAAATGGCCTTCGCCGGCCACTGTGGCCTGGAGCTGGAACTGGGCAACCTGACTAGCAAGCGCGAGAAAGTCGCGGCCATCCTCTTCAACGAAGAGCTGGGCGCGGTGATCCAGGTCCGTCAGGACGCCACGCCGGATGTGCTGGCGCAGTTCAGCGCCGCTGGCCTGGGCGAGGATTGCGTCGCCGTGATCGGCCAGCCGATCAACAACGGTGAAGTCCTGATCAACTTCGAAGGCGAAGAACTGTTCAACGGCGACCGTCGCCTGCTGCAGCGCCAGTGGGCCGAGACCAGCTACCAGGTCCAGCGCCTGCGCGACAACGCCGACTGCGCCGACCAGGAATTCAACGCCCTGCTCGAAGAAGACAACCCGGGCCTGTCGGTCAAGCTGGGCTACGACGTCAACCAAGACATCGCCGCGCCGTACATCAAGAAGGGTGTGCGCCCGCAAGTGGCGATCCTGCGTGAGCAGGGCGTCAATGGCCAGGTCGAGATGGCTGCGGCCTTCGACCGCGCAGGCTTTGCTGCCATCGACGTGCACATGAGCGACATCCTCGCCGGCCGTGTCGACTTTGAAGCGTTCAAGGGCCTGGTGGCCTGCGGCGGCTTCTCCTA
This sequence comes from Mitsuaria sp. RG, assembly GCF_028369275.1. NCBI lineage: Bacteria > Pseudomonadati > Pseudomonadota > Betaproteobacteria > Burkholderiales > Sphaerotilaceae > Roseateles > Mitsuaria sp. RG. The sequence continues at coordinate 11,675 of NZ_JAQMYQ010000038.1, read as the reverse complement.
CGGCGACGTGCTGGGTGCCGGTGAAGGCTGGGCCAAGTCGGCGCTGTTCAACGCCCGTGCCCGCGATGCCTTCCAGGCCTTCTTCGAGCGTACCGACAGCTTCGCCCTGGGCGTGTGCAACGGTTGCCAGATGATGTCCAACCTGCACGAGCTGATCCCGGGCACCGAGTACTGGCCGCACTTCGTGCGCAACCGCTCGGAGCAGTTCGAGGCCCGCGTGGCCATGGTCGAGGTGCAGAAATCCAACTCGATCTTCCTCCAGGGCATGGCCGGTTCGCGCATGCCGATCGCCATCGCCCACGGCGAAGGCCATGCCGAGTTCGCCAGCGAGGAAGCACTGCTGGAAGCCGACCTGTCCGGTTGCGTGGCCCTGCGCTACGTCGACAACCACGGCAAGGTCACCGAAGCCTACCCGGCCAACCCGAACGGCTCGCCGCGTGGCATCACCGGCCTGACCAGCCGCGACGGCCGCGTGACCATCATGATGCCGCACCCGGAGCGTATGTTCCGCGCGGTGCAGAACTCCTGGCGCCCGGATGAGTGGCAGGAAGACGCGGCGCTGATGCGCATGTTCCGCAATGCGCGGGTGTGGGTGAACTGAGGGTGTACAAGCTCGCCTTCTTCGTCCCCGACAGCCATGTCGAGGTGGTCAAGGCCGCCGTGTTCGCCGCCGGTGGCGGACGCATCGGCGACTACGACCACTGCGCCTGGCAGACCCTCGGCCAGGGCCAGTTCCGCCCGTTGGACGGCAGCCAGCCGTACCTCGGGCAGACCGGCCAGGTCGAGGTGGTCGAGGAGTGGAGGGTGGAGCTGGTGGTGGCTGATGCGCTGATCGGCCAGGTGGTTGCTGCGCTCAAGCAAAGCCACCCGTATGAAACGCCGGCTTATGAGGTCTGGCCGCTGGCCGATTTCTAAGGCTAGTGCCATCGCTGTAGGAGCGGCCTTGTGCCGCGAAAGGGCTGCGCAGCAGCCCCGGCAATCTTGACGAAAACGCCGGAATTCTGGGGCCGCTTTGCGGCCCTTTCGCGGCACAAGGCCGCTCCTACATGTCTTGCAGCGCCTGGCTCAATCCAGGCGCTCGCGCTCCCACCAACAGATGCCACACCCCACCCGCCTGCGGACTCACCCCCAGGCACCCCAGCGCGATCAAGCGTTCCTGCTCTACCTTGCCCTCATCCCTGACCCTTACCCGCAGCCGGCTCGAGGCCACGCACTGCGCCTCCAGCACATTCTCGCGCCCGCCCAGGGCCTGCAGCCATTCATCCGCAACGACCGTCTCGGTGACCACGGCGGCCTTCTCGGCAACCGGTGCCGCCACCCGCGCATGGGGCAGTTCTGCGCGAATCTCGTCGGCCAGCGCATCGGCCATCGGCCCCACCACCACCTGCAGGCTGCCACCGGTACCGGGACGCACCACCGCGAGGGCGCCGAGGGCTTTCAGGTCCTGGTCGCGGGCCAGGTTGCGGTCGGCCAGTACCAGGCGCAGGCGCGTGGTGCAGGCATCGACGCCCTGCAGGTTGGCCGCGCCGCCGAGGGCGTCGATGTAGCGTCGGGCCCGTGGCGCATCGCTGCCCTCGGCCTGGCTGGCCGCCTGTTCTTCGCGGCCGGGTGTCTTCAGGTCGAAACGGCGGATGCAGTAGTCGAACACGAAGTAGTAGACCAACCCATAGAGCACGCCCACCGGGAACACCAGCCAGCCGTTGCTCGAGCGTCCCCAGCCCAGGGCCATGTCGATGCCGCCGCCGGAGAAGGTGAAGCCCAGGCGGATCCCCAACAGGTCGCAGATGGCCATGGACAACCCGGTCAGCAGTGCATGGATCATGTACAGCAGCGGCGCCAGGAACATGAAGGCGAATTCGATCGGCTCGGTCACTCCGGTCAGCGCCGAGGTCAGTGCCATCGACAGCAGCACCCCGCCGATCAGCTTGCGCCGCTGTGGCAGGGCGTGGCGGTACATGGCCAGGCAGGCGGCGGGCAGGCCGAAGATCATCACCGGGAACATGCCGGTCATGAACTGCCCGGCGTCAGGGTCGCCGGCGAAGAAGCGCGCCAGATCGCCGGTGACCACCTGGCCGCTGGCCGCCTGGAAGCTGCCGAAGACGAACCACACCAGGTTGTTGAGGATATGGTGCAGGCCGGTGATGATCAGCAGCCGGTTGAGCACGCCGAAGAAAAACGCGCCGATGCTGCCGCTCTCCAGCATCAGCTGGCCGAGTTCGTTGATGCCGTGCTGGATCGGCGGCCAGATCAGGCCGAACAGCAGCCCGAGAAACACCGCCGATACCCCGGTGGCGATCGGCACGAAGCGCCGGCCGCCGAAGAACGCCAGGTAGTCCGGCAGCTGGATGTCCTTGAAGCGGTTGTACAAGCCGCCGCCGAGCAGGCCGCAGATGATGCCGGCGAGCATGCCCATGTCGATCTTCGGATCGATCACCTTCAGCGTCGCCACCAGCACCAGGTAGCCGATGGCGCCGGCCAGGCCCGCGGTGCCGTTGTTGTCGCGGGCGAAGCCGACGGCGATGCCGATGGCAAAGATCAGCGCCAGGTTGGCGAAGATCGCTTGCCCGGCGTCATGCACCAGGGCGATGTCGAGCAGGTCAGTGTCGCCCAGGCGCAGCAACAGGCCGGCGATGGGCAGGATGGCGATGGGCAGCATCAAGGCGCGGCCGAGCCGCTGCAGGCCCTGGATGAAGTGCTGGTACATGGTGCGCTCCGATTATTGTTGTAGGGCCACGGGGGCCGCTGGTTGGGCGTTGGGTTGCGCGGCGAAGTCACGGCAGGCCTGGCGTACCGCACCGGCGCTGGCCAGGCCCAGCAGGCCCTGGCTGAAGCGGCGGCAGGCACTGGCATCGAGCTGGCGGACCAGAGCCTTGATCTCGCCGATCTGCGGCGCGCTGACCGACAGCTCGGCCACGCCCAGGCCGACCAGCACGGGCGTGGCCAGCGGATCGGAGGCCAGCGCGCCGCACACGCCGACCCAGCGCCCGTGTTTCGCCGCACCCTGGCAGGTCAGCCCGATCAGGCGCAGCAGTGCCGGGTGCAGGGCATCGACCCGCGCGGCCAGCCCGGCATGGTCACGGTCCATGGCCAGGGTGTACTGGGACAGGTCGTTGGTACCGATGGAAAAGAAGTCTGCGTGCTCGGCCAGACGCTCGGCGAGCAGCGCCGCGGCCGGCACCTCGATCATCACCCCCAGTTCGGCGCGAGTCGTCACGCCCAGCTCGGCGGCCAGCCGGTCGAGGCGCTGGCGGATGGCGATCAGCTCGTCGACCTCGGTGACCATCGGCAGCATGATTCGGCAGCGCCGCTGCGGGCTGACCTGGAGCAGGGCGCGCAGTTGCTGGTCGAGCAGCTCCGGGCGCACCTGGCCCAGGCGGATGCCGCGCAGGCCCAGTACCGGGTTGGCCTCGGCCGGCAAGGGCAGGTAGTCGAGCTGCTTGTCGCCGCCGACGTCGATGGTGCGGATGATCACCGGGCGCTCGGCCATGGCGTCGAGCACCGCCTGGTAGGCGTTGCGCTGCTCGGCCTCGTCCGGTGCGGTGGGGCGGTCGATGAACAGGAACTCGCTGCGCAGCAGGCCGATGCCGTCGGCGCCCTGGGCCAGGGCCTGGGCGGCCTCTTCGGCGCTGGCGACGTTGGCCGCGACCTCGATCAGCTGGCCATCGCGGGTACGCGCGCCTTGCTGCGCGGCAGCCTGCTGGCGCTGGCGGATTTCGCGGCGTTGCTGCAGGTGGCAGTGGACCTCGGCCAGGCGTTGTGGGGCGGCCTGGGTTTCCAGGCGACCCTGGTCGGCGTCCAGCACCAGCGGCGTGCCGGCGGGCAGGTCGAGCAGCGCTTCGCCCACGGCCACCAGGCATGGCAGGCCGCGGGCGCGGGCGAGGATGGCGACGTGCGAGGTGGCGCCACCGGCGGCCATGCAAAGCCCGGCGACATCATGGCGGGCGAGCAGCAGCAGGTCGGAGGGGGTCAGTTCGTGGGCGACGACGATGGCCGCCGGCGGCAGGCGCAGTTGCCGGGTTTCGCCGAGCAGGGCGCGCAGCACCCGCTGCTGCAGGTCGTACAGGTCGTTGGCGCGCTCGGCCAGCAACGGGTTGCCGAGGCTGCGCAGGACCTGGCACTGGGTCTCGATGGCGCGGCTCCAGGCATGGCTGGCGGCGACGCCGCCGGCGATATGCTGGCGGGCGTCACCGAGCAGGGCCGGGTCGTCGAGCAGGGCCAGGTGGGCCTCGAGTATCGCCGCCGCGTCCTCCTGGCCGCGAGGCAGGTGCCGCCAGTCGCGGTCGATGGCGTGGCGGACTTCGGCCAGGGCAGTGTTCAACGCCTGGTGCTGCTCGGCGGGATCGTTGTCGCCGCTGTCCGCCGGCAGGCTGATGCCGTCCAGGCGCGCCAGTGGCCCGAGGGCGAGGCCTGGGGCGGCGCAGACGCCGTTGAGCACGCCGGGCTCGGCATTGGGTGTGGGCGTGGCGACGCTGGTGGGCACGTGGGTGGCATGGCGCTCACCGACCGAGGCGGTCTGCACGGCGACGATCAACGCCTGCAGCGCGGCCTGGCTGTCCGGCCCAGTGCAGATAAGCTCGACCTCTGCGCCCTCGCCAACGCCCAGGCCCATGACTGCCACCAGGCTGGTGAGGTCGGCCTCGCGCTCGGCGAAACGCAGCACCGCATGGCTCTGGAAGCCTTGCGCGGTCTGGCGTAGCAGGGCGGCGGGGCGGGCGTGCAGGCCACCGTGATGAGCAACCCGGGCATGACCACTTGCACGCTCATGGCTGACCGGTCGTATATCAGCTTCGCTGTCCGTGGCCTCGACCTCCAGCAGCGCCGCGCCAAGGCGCGCAGTGCCTGTCTCCAGCCGCATCAGGCCAAAGCCCGGGCCATTGCTGACCAGCATCACGGTGACCAGGCTGACGCAGTGCTGGGCCACCAGGTCCATGTCGAAGCGCACCAGCGGTTGTCCCAGGGTCACCTGGTCGCCCAGCGCCACCAGCGGCGAGAAGCCGCGCCCCTGCAACTGCACGGTGTCGACACCGATATGCAAAAGGACTTCCGCACCATTGGCCGCGCGCAGGGTCAGCGCATGGCCGGTGCGCGCCAGTTGCACCACTTCGCCGGCGCAGGGCGCGTGCAGCACGTCGTTCAACGGGTCGATGGCGACGCCGTCGCCCAAAGTGCCGCTGCTGAACACCGGATCCGGTACCTGGTCCAGCGGTACCTGCGGTCCGGCGAGCGGGGCATGGAGGATAATCTTGTTATTGTCGGGCATGCGCTGTTCCTCGCGGCTTCACTGCGTGCAGGTCACTTTGCTCAGGTGACGCGGTTGGTCGGGGTCGAGGCCGCGGGCCTCGGCCAGGGCCGCGGCCATGATGTAGAAGCTCTGGATCGCCAGCAGCGGGTCCAGGGCCGGGTGTTCGGCGCAGCTCAGGGTGAGGTCGCGCCCGGCGATATCGGCCGGCGCCGCCAGCAGCACGCGGGCGCCGCGCTGGCGCATGTCGGCGGCCAGTTGCAGCAGCCCGGCCTGCTCGACGCCACGGGGGGCGAACACCAGCAGCGGGTACTGGGCATCGATCAGGGCCATCGGGCCATGGCGCACTTCGGCGCTGCTGAAGGCCTCGGCCTGGATCACCGAGGTTTCCTTGAGTTTGAGCGCGGCTTCCTGGGCGATGGCAAAGCCCGCGCCACGGCCGATCACCATCAGGCGCTCGCTGTCACGCAGGGTGTCGATGACCGGGCTCCAGTCCTGCGCCGCGGCCTCGCGCAGCTGCGCGGGCAGGGCCAGGCCGGCTTCCAGCAGGGCGCGGTCCTGGCCCCAGTGGGCGACCAGGCGGGCGCTGGCAGCCAGGGTGGCGACGAAGCTTTTGGTCGCCGCCACCGACAGCTCAGGGCCTGCGCACAGCGGCAAGTGGTGCTGGCAGGCCTGCTCCAGGGGCGAGCCTTCGGCGTTGACCAGCGAGACCGTGGTCGCCCCGCACTGGCCCAGGCGCCGCAGGCTGTCGACCAGGTCCGGGCTCTGGCCCGACTGCGAGAAGCCCAGCGCCACCTGGCCACGCACCCGCAGCGGCGCCTGCTGCAGGGTCACCACCGACATCGGCAGCGAAGCCACCGGCAGACCCAGCTGCTGCATGGCGATGTAGGCGAAGTAGCTGGCGGCGTGGTCCGAGCTGCCCCGGGCCACGGTCAGCGCCACTTGCGGATCGAGCCGGCGCAGCTGTTCGGCCAGGGTTTGCAGGCGTGGGTCCAGCGTCTGCGTCTGACGTTCGACGACCTCGGCGCAGGCGCGGGCTTCTTCGAGCATCCTTGAACTCATGCGGTTTCTCCTTCGATCATCACGGCGGTCAGGTTCAGTTGGCGGTCCAGCAGCACCGCATCGGCCCAGGCGCCCGCTTGCAGGCGGCCACGGTCGGCGATGCCGAGATAATCGGCGGGATGGAGTGACAGGCGCTCGGACGCTTCGGCCAGCGGCAGGCCGATCTTCACCAGATTGCGTAGCGCTTGGTCCATGGTCAGGGTACTGCCGGCCAGGGTGCCGTCGGGCAGGCGCACGCCGCCCAGGCACTTGGTCACGGTGTGGCTGCCCAGGCGGTATTCGCCATCGGGCATGCCGGCGGCGGCGGTGGAGTCGGTCACGCAGTACAGGCAGGGGATCGAGCGCAGGGCCACGCGCATGGCGCCGGGGTGCACGTGCAGCAGGTCGGGAATCAGTTCGGCGTAGCGGGCGTGGGCCAGGGCCGCGCCGACGATGCCCGGCTCGCGGTGGTGCAGCGGGCTCATGGCGTTGTACAGGTGGGTGAAGCTGGTGGCGCCGGCCTCCAGGGCCGCCACGCCTTCTTCGTAGCTGCCCAGGGTGTGGCCGATCTGCAGGCGGATGCCGCGCTGGCTCAGGGCCTGGATCAGCGGCAGGTGACCAGCGACTTCCGGGGCGATGGTGATGACCCTGATCGGCGCCAGGGCCAGGTATTGCTCGACCTCGTCGAGCAGCGCCTGGTGGGCGAAGTTCGGCTGCGCGCCGAGCTTGCCGGGGTTGATGTACGGGCCTTCCAGGTGCACGCCGAGGATGCGCGCGCCCTGGCGCGGTTGCCTGAGGTGTTCGCCCAGTTCGGCGAGCACGCGGGTCAGCTCCTCGCGGGGCGCGGTCATGGTGGTGGCCAGCAGCGAGGTGGTGCCGAAGCGCCGATGGGTGCGGGCGATGGTGGCGAAGGCGTCGCCGCCCTGCATGATGTCGCTGCCGCCACCGCCGTGCACGTGCAGGTCGATGAACCCGGGCAGCAGGTACGGCAGGTCGTTGGCCTGCGGGTCGCACGGCGTGCCGTCGATGGCCCGGATGCGGCCGTTTTCCAGGTGCAGTTGTCCGCGCACCCAGCCGTCGGGGGTGAGGATATTGGCGATGTCCATGGGGGCTCCGGTCAGCGTCGCAGTTCGGCGACGAAGTCGTAGTAGTCGTTGCGGCAGTAGGTGTCGGTCAGCTCGATGGCGGTGTTGTCGTCGAGGTAGCCGATGCGGGTCATCAGCAGCATGGCGGTGCCGGGGGCGATGCCCACCTGGGCGGCCAGCTCTTCGCTGGCGTTGATTGCGCGGATGTGTTGCAGGGCGCGGACCACCGGACGGCCGAGCCGGTCGAGGTGCTGGTAGAGCGAGTCGCCGATGGCCTGCGGGTCGCCGAGCAGGCGGGCGGGCAGGGTGCTGACCTCCACCGCCATGACGATATCGTCGGCCTTGCGCAGGCGCTTGAGGTGGACCACCTGGTCGGTGGGCGACAGGCCGAGGCGGATCAGTTCGTCGTTGCTCGGGGTGCCGATGCTGCGCTCAAGCCACTGGGAGCTGGGCACGAAGCCTTTCATGCGCAGCATTTCGCTGAAGCTCGACAGGCGTGACAGGGGTTGTTCGAGGCGTGGGGTGATGAAGGTGCCGGAGCCCTGGATGCGATGGATCAGGCCTTGTTCGAGCAGGACCTCGAGGGCCTTGCGCGCGGTGACCCGGGAGATGTCCAGGGTTTCGCTGAGGGTGCGCTCCGAGGGCAGCGCCTGGTCGGCGGTCCATTGGCCGGCGTGGATGGCCTGCTCAAGGTTGCGCGCCAGCTGCAGGTAGAGCGGGGTGGCGCTGGTGTCGTCGGGGCGCAGGGCCGATAGAGGACGCATGGGCGGTGTCCGATATTGTTGTTGGGTGGAAAATTAATACCACTTTAATACCAGGTCAATACCACTGGTCAGGTTATCTGTCGTAATCCCTGGGGGCGCTTTGCGCCCCTTTCGCGGCACAAGGCCGCTCCTACAGGGATGCGCGTACTCCTGTGTAGGAGCGGCCTTGTGCCGCGAAAGGGCTGTGAAACAGCCCCAGCGATCTCAAGAACTGTCAGATATTTCCGAATCTGAAACCAAATGCTTCAGCCAACAAAGCTTGGGAACTATCCTACGCGCTTGCCGGAAGCCGCCGCGTTGTCGGGGAAATACCCCAGGGATAACTTCATCGGGTCGCCAGATTTGGTGACCAGGGTGTGAGAATCCTGGAGTACAAGTTTTTCGGCAGTCCCTTCATGGCAGCCGTGCACGGGCAGACTTCGGTCTGACCGGGTTTCTTGTGCCCCGGATTCTCACCCCGTTCACGGCTGCCACCCTTTGTCTTGTGAGAATTGCCATGGGATGGCGCTTCCTTGGAACGCACAAGAGTTGGACCTATGAAAAAAATCGTCCCCGATCCACCCCGTCTCGCACCCTTCATCAGTATCCGTTCCACGCTCACCCGCGAGGAGGCGATGGCCGCTGCTGTCGAGGTAGCCACCGCCATCTCCGATGTGCTCGATATCTACTTCCAGACCGAACCCGGTGAAGTTCAGGACCGCCTGTTCACCGCCAGCGACTACCTAGGCCAACTGGCCTGCGCCCTGCTCGAACACAAACCGGAGGCCCGACCATGACTCGTGGCCATACCGCAGGCCGTACGGTCTGCCTGGACCTGTTCAAGGTCGAGCCGGGTGTTTCCTTCGAGGACGCCTTCAGCGAGTTGTCGGTGCTGCTCGGCTGCATCCGCCACCTGACCTGCGAGGCGGAAATGGAGGGTGACCTGTTGGCCGGCAGCTCGGCGCGGATCCTCAGTGCCATGGCCAAGGCGTTGATCGATGACATGGAGGTGGGGTTGAACCGTTCCGGTTGAGCCGATGGCCCTATCGCGGGGCAAGCCCGCTCCCACGCAGAGTGTGCAAATGTGCGATTGGCGTGGGAGCGGGCTTGCCCCGCGATAGGGCCGGTACAGTGTTAGACCGCCCGGCGCACCAACCCACACGCCAGCAACCCCACCTCGAACAGCACCCACATCGGCACTGCCAGCATGGTCTGGGAAAACACATCCGGCGGCGTCAGGATCATCCCCACCACGAAACACCCGACGATCACATAGGGCCGGCTGCGCCGCAGCGTGGCCACGTCGGTCAACCCTGCCCAGACCACGATGAAGGTCGCCACCGGGATCTCGAAGGCCAGGCCGAACGCCAGGAACAGCGCCATGATGAAGTCCAGGTACAAGCCGATGTCGGTCATCATCGCTACCCCGTCGGGGGTCACGCTGGCGAAGAAGCCGAACATCATCGGGAACACCAGGAAGAACGCGAACGCCATGCCGCCATAGAACAGCACGATGCTCGACACCAGCAGCGGCAGGGCGATGCGTCGCTCGCGGCGGTACAGCCCCGGGGCGATGAAACCCCAGGCCTGATGCAGCAACAGCGGCATGGCGACGAACAGCGCGCACATCGCCGTCAGCTTGAACGGCGTGAGGAACGGCGAGGTGACGCTGGTGGCGATCATGCTGGCGCCTTCGGGCAGGTAGCGGCGCAGCGGTTCGGAGATCTGCGTGTACAGCGTCTGGGCGAAGGGGAACAAGCCGCAGAACACCAGCGCGACCACCAGCAGGCAACGCACCAGGCGCTTGCGCAGGTCGCGCAGGTGGTCGGTCAGCGGCATGCGCGCCGCCTGTTCGAGGGCGAGGGACATCAGGCGCTCTCCTTGGCGTGGGCGACCGGAGTCGCATCATTGGCCGGCGTCGCGTCGAGCTGGATACCCTGGCGGATCTCTTGTTCCAGGCGCTGCAACGGCACGGCATCCAGGGCGGGTATGTCGATCTCCCGCTCCACCTGCGCCTTCAGCGCATTCAACGCCCGCCGCGCCTGGCCCAGCCCACGGCCGAGGGTACGCGCCGCCACCGGCAGGCGCTCGGGGCCGAGCACCAGCAGGGCGACGATGCCGACCAGCAGCAGTTCGGTGAAGCCTATCTCGAACATCAGGCCTGGCGATCCGTCTGCGCCTGCTGTACCGGCTGATTGTTCAGCACCTGGGGTTGCTGCTCGACGCCATTGTCGGCAGTACCGCCCATGGACTTGCGAAAGCCCTGGATCGCTTCACCGACATCGCTGCCGAGCCCCTTGAGACGCTTGGTGCCGAACAGCAGGAAGACGATCAACAGCACGATCACCAATTGCCAGATTCCGATGCCACCCATGTAAGACCACTCCTGTCAGGTCAAAGAAAAAGGAAGGCCAATCCTGCCCTGCGCAGATGACGGGCACATGACTGCCATCTGACTGCAACAACGGGCGTGTTGACTGGCGCTTTTCAGCGGCCACAGGAAGACAGGGATGGGGCGCAGGCGACAACAGGGCGCGGCACTGCTGATGGTGTTGGTGGTACTGGCGATGCTCGCGGCGGGGCTGGCCTGGCTGGTGGAGGATGGCCGGCGCCAGGTGGATGAGGTGCGCCTGCTGCACCAGCGGGTGCAGGTACGGGCCATGGAGCAGGCTGGGCTGGCCTATGCCTCCCAGGCCCTGCGCGATCCGGCCTGGCGGGCCAGCCCGCTGTTCTGGCAGGCCCTGCGCGGGCAGCCGCTGGCCTACGACTTCGGCGCCGGCAAGGCGCAACTGCGGGTGATCGACCAGCACGGTTGCTTCAACGTCAATGCCCTGTTGGGTGAGGACGGCCCACGGGCCGAACGCCAGTTGCGCCACCTGCTGGGTGACGACATGGCCGCCGAGCGGTTGGTCGATGCCCTGGCCGACTGGTTGGACGCCGACAGCGATGCCCGCTTGCAAGGGGCCGAGAGTGCCCAGTATCTGCGCCAGCAGCCACCCCGGTTGGCGGCCAACCAGCCGATGCTCGACACCAGTGAACTCAACCTGCTGCTGGAGCCCGACAGTGGCCGGCAAGGCCGCTACCGAATGCTCTGCGCACTGCCATCGACCGGCGGCTGGCGACTCAATGCCAACGCCCTGGGGCTGGAGCACCTGCCGTTGCTGGAGGCCTTGTACGAGGGGCAGTTTTCCCGTTCGATGCTCAGCCGCATCATCAGCGGCCGCCCGGCGGCGGGGTACGTGGATGCCGCGGCATTGCGCCAGGCGCTGGGGGCGGTGGATGACGAGACCTTCGCCCGGTTAAGCGAAGGGTTGTTGCTCAACAGCGGCCATTTCGTGCTGCAGTTGTCGTTCGAGGAAGAAGGGCGCACGCTGCGCAGCCAGTTCCAGATCGAGGCGCTGGGCGTGGTGCAATGGCACGCGCGGGTGCCGGCGCAGCAGGTGCGGGTCAGGGGGCGGGAGGCGGTGGCCTGGTAGCAGACAATCACAGGCTATAAGCAACCTCTGTAGGAGATTACGCAGCCCTTCCTGGCTGCGCTGTCGCGCAGGGAACAGGGTTCCAGCGTGG
>NZ_JAQMYQ010000037.1:0-56809 GCF_028369275.1 Mitsuaria sp. RG | reverse complement strand
GATAGGCGCTACAGGACTCTCGCCAGGCACCTCTGCGCCATCACGCCATCAAAACCACCTGCAAACACTTGCTATCAGCCCAACGCCGAAATACTGTATGCATGAACAGTAAAATCGGATTACCCCATGCAGCTCATCGCCAAGCTCGGCATCCTCGCCGATGCCGCCAAGTACGACGCGTCCTGCGCCAGCAGCGGCGCCCCCAAGCGCAGCTCCCGTGGTCGCGACGGCCTCGGCGCCACCAACGGCATGGGCATCTGCCACAGCTACACCCCCGACGGGCGCTGCGTGTCGCTGCTCAAGGTGCTGCTGACCAACTTCTGCCTGTACGACTGCCAATACTGCGTGAACCGCCGCTCGAGCAACGTGCCGCGGGCGCGCTTCAGCCCCGAGGAAGTGGTGCGCCTGACCTTGGACTTCTACCGGCGCAACTGCATCAGCGGCCTGTTTCTCAGCTCCGGCATCATCCGCTCGGCCGACTACACCATGGAGCAACTGATCCGGGTGGCCCGCCTGCTGCGCGAGGAGCATGGCTTTCGCGGCTACATCCACCTCAAGACCATTCCCGACGCCGACCCGCTGCTGATCGAGGAAGCCGGGCGCCTGGCCGACCGCCTGAGCGTGAACATCGAGCTGCCCACCGACGCCAGCCTCGAACGCCTGGCCCCGGAAAAACGCGCCAGCACCATCCGCCAGGCCATGGGCGTGATCCACCACGGCCAGCAGGCCGTCGCCGGTGAACCACGGGCGCCACGCTTCACCCCCGCCGGGCAAAGCACCCAGGTCATCGTCGGCGCCGACGCCACCGACGACAGCGCCCTGCTGCGCAACGCCGAGTCGCTGTACCAGGGCTACGGCCTCAGGCGCGTCTACTACTCCGCCTTCAGCCCGATCCCCGACAGCCCGTCCAGCGTGCCCCTGGCGGCCCCGCCGCTGCTGCGCGAACACCGCCTGTACCAGGCCGACTTCCTCCTGCGCGGCTACGGCTACAAGGCCGGCGAACTGCTGGGCGAAACCGGCAACCTGGCCCTGGACATCGACCCCAAGCTGGCCTGGGCGCTGGCCAACCGTGAGGTGTTCCCGCTCGACGTCAACCGCGCCGAGCCGGCCCTGCTGGCGCGCATCCCCGGTATCGGCCTGCGCAGCGTGCAGCGCCTGGTGGCCCTGCGCCGTGAGCGGCGTATCCGCTACGACGACCTGATCCAGTTGCGCTGCGTGCTGGACAAGGCCCGCCCGTTCATCGTCACCAGCGACTACCGCCCGGCCCAGGCCGAGCTGCGCAGTGGCCTGCTGCGCGCCCGCCTGCGTGAACCCCAGGCACCGGTGCAGATGGGCCTGTGGGGATGATTGCGCTGGATTGCGGCGACGACTTCGCCACCTGGCGCGACCAGGCGCGGCAACTGCTCGGCCATGGCATCGACCCGGCCACGGTGACCTGGGGCCAGGCACGTATGGACGACCTGCTGGCCGTGCCCACGCCCCTGCCCGTCGGCCCCGGCCCGTTCCGCGCCCGCGTGCCGGCGGCGCTGCTGGCCCAGCTGGAGCAGGCCGGTCGCTACCGCGGCGAGCAGCGCTGGAACCTGCTGTACGAAGTACTCTGGCGCGTCGCCCACGGCGATCGCACCGCCATGCTCGCCGGCGACCGCCTGGGCAGCGAGATGCAGCGGCGCATCCGCCAGGTCGGCCGCGAAGCCCATCACCTGCATGCCTTCGTGCGCTTCGTGCCGCTGCCCGAGGCACTGGCCGAACAACTGCAACTGGACCTGGTCGCCTACCACGAACCTGCCCACGACATCCTCGACAGCGCTTGCGGGCATTTCGCCGATCGCCTGGGGCGCCAGCGCTGGTTGATCGCCACGCCCCTCGATGGCGTGCGCTTCGACGGCCAGCACCTGGACTACCAGCGCCAGTGCCCGCAGGCGTGGCGGCAATGGGCGCGCAACGCCGAAGACCCCGGCGCCGAGCTGTGGCTGGCCTACTACCGGCACACCTTCAACCCCGCCCGGCTCAACCCCGGTGCGTTGCGCCAGCACCTGCCCGGGCGCTTCTGGCGCCACCTGCCGGAGGGCCCGCTGATCCCCGAGCTGGTCGGCCAGGCGCGACATGGCAAGCAGCGCGACGGGCAGGCACTGGAGGTCGGGCGTCAGCGTGGCAAACGGATTACGGTGGCTGATCCACTACCATAACCGTCACCTGCAGGAGATCGCCCAGCCCTTCGTGCTGCGATATCCCACAGGGAACAGGGTTGCCAGCATCACCATCGTGGGAGCGGGCTTGCCCCGCGAAGCGATGTATGGCACCGGCATAGCCGGTGATCCGGGCGGTGCGGCGTTCCGACAAGCCCGCTCCCACGGGTATGACTCCACAAGAAATAACTCAATCGAATTGAATTTTTGAAAAATTCATCAATTCAGATTCGGATGCATTGTTACGAGCCTGATAATCCGACACACTTATTGCTAATTATTCTCATAAGCACTAGCAATAAGGATAAAGCCCGGCATGTCACCGCACCTCTCCCCTCACCGTTTCACGCCCAGCCGCAACCTGCTGGCCATGGCCATCTGCATGGCGACCCTCACCCCGGCGCTGGCCGAGGAGCAAGCGCCGGCCGTGATCGAGCTGGGCGCCACGGCCATCAACGACAGCAGCCTGGGCAGCACCACCGAGGGGTCGAAGTCGTACACCACCGGCTCCATGTCCACCGCCACCAAGCTGCCGTTGACCATGCGCGAAACGCCCCAGGCGGTGACCGTGATCACCCGCCAGCGCATGGACGACCAGGGCATGACCAGCATCAATGACGTGGCCAGGTACACCCCGGGGCTGTTCCTCAACCAGTCCAACGGCCCGGGCCGGCAGACCTACAAGGCCCGCGGCTTCGACGTCGACAACATCATGTACGACGGCATCCCCAGCGCCTACACCGGCTGGGTGGTCGGCGCCCAGCCCAACCTGGCGATGTTCGACCGGGTCGAGGTGGTGCGCGGCGCCACCGGGTTGGTCACCGGTTCCGGTACGCCTTCGGCGGCCATCAACCTGGTGCGCAAGCGTCCGCTGGCGGAGCAGAAAGTCACCCTCACCGGTGCCGCCGGCAGCTGGGACAACTACCGCGGCGAACTCGACGCCTCCAGCCCGCTCAACGACAGTGGCACCCTGCGCGGTCGCGTGGTGGCCTCGTACCGCGACGCCAACGGCTTCCGTGACGGACAGCAGGAAGACCACGGGCTGTTCTACGCGATCACCGAGGCCGACCTGGGCGAGGACACCACCCTGACCCTTGGCCTGTCCCACCAGAAGGACAAGACCAACGTGTTCTGGGGCGCGATCCCCACCGACCTCAACGGCCATCACCAGGACCTGCCCCGTTCGTACAACCCGGCCACCGACTGGGAGGTCAAGGACCAGGAGATCAACACCCTGTTCGCCGAGCTGCGCCAGCGCCTGGCCAATGACTGGAAGCTGCAGGTCAACGCCATCTACAGCGAGCAGAACGCGCTGTTCCGCGGCTCCTACCAGTCGCGCTGGGACCTGGCCAAGCCGCTGAGCCGTACGGTCTACCAGTCGGCCCACGACGAGAACCAGCTGGGCCTGGACACCTTCGCCAGCGGCCCGTTCGAGGCCTTCGGCCGCACCCACGAGCTGGTGGTGGGTGCCAGCAAGCGCATCTACGACATGACCGAGCGCAACTACAGCCCCTACGACCTGGACTACCCCATCGACGGCGGCAAACCGGACTTCCTGCACACCGGCAGCAGCCGCTACCTGATCAACCAGGAAGGCGTGTACACCACCACCCGCCTGAGCCTGGCCGACCCGCTCAAGCTGATCCTAGGCGGGCGCCTTGACTGGTACGACTACGACCAGCGCGGCAGCAACGAGGGCGACTACAAGGTGACCCGCAACGTCACCCGCTATGCCGGCCTGATCTACGAGCTGGACGAGCACCACTCGCTGTACACCAGCTACACCGACATCTTCCAGCCCCAGGACAACAAGGACCCCAGCGGCACGCCGGTGCGGCCGATCGAAGGCAAGAACTACGAGGTGGGCATCAAGGGCGAGTACTTCGACGGCGCGCTCAACGCCAGCCTCGCGGTGTTCCGCATTGATCAGGAGAACCGCGCGGTCGAGGTGGACAAGAGCCTGTGCCGGGCCGGTCAGTTCGCCTGCTACGAGGCCTCCGGCGAAGTGCGCAGCCAGGGGATCGACTTCGAGGTGCAGGGCGCGCTGACCGAGCAGTGGCAGATCGGCGCAGGCTATACCTATGCCCGCGTACACACGGTCAAGAACGCCAAGAATCCAGAGAAGGTCAACAAGCCGTTCGAGTCCGACACGCCGCAGCACCAGTTGAAGCTGTTCACCACCTACCACTTCCAGGGCCCGCTGGAAAAACTGCGGGTCGGTGGCGGCGTCACCTGGCAGAGCCGCATGTACAACGACTTCACCGTGGCCGACGGCGGCAGCTACCGCCTGGAACAAGGCGCCTACGCCGTCACCGACCTGATGGCCGGCTACGCGGTCAACCAGCACCTGGACCTGCAGCTCAATGCCAACAACGTGTTCGACCGCAAGTACTACTCGTCGATCTCCAAGTCGGTGAACTATGGCAGCGACACCTTCGGCGATCCGCGCAACCTGATGCTGACGGCCAAGTACAGTTTCTGAATCCCGAGGCGCAGGGACGCGCCTCCAGGCCTCACGCGCTCCCCCTGTAGGAGCGACCTTGCCGAGGCGTCGGACCGGCCGGAAAGGGCCGCGTAGCGGCCCCAGGATTTCAGCGTTGATACAAAGATCGCCGGGGCCGCTTTGCGGCCCATTCGCGGCACAAGGCCGCTCCTACAGACATCAGGCATGTACCCAACGCCGATGCAGCCCGCGCGCCAGGGCATCAAGCATGAACCCCAGCACCCCGATCAGCAGCACCATCGCCATCAGCTCCGAGTAAGCCAACCGGTCACGGGTATCGAGGATGAAATAGCCCAACCCGGCGCTGACACCGAGCATCTCGCACGGCACCAGCACGATCCACAGGATGCCGATGGCCAGGCGCACGCCGGTCAGCACATGGCCGATCACCCCGGGGATGATCACCTTGCACAAGGTCTCCCAGCGCGTGGCGCTGAGGCTGCGGCTCAACTGCAGCCAGCGCGGGTCGAGCTGGCGTACCCCGGCGGCGGTGTTCAGCAGGATCGGCCACAGCGCGGCGAAGGCCAGCAGGAAGTAGATCGGCTGGTCGCCCACGCCCATCAGCATCACCACCACCGGCATCCACGACAGCGGCGAGATCATGCGCAGGAACTGGAACGCCGGCGTGGTCGCCGCCTCCAGGTGACGGTAGCTGCCCACCAGCAGCCCCAGCGGTACGCCGATCAGCAGCGCCAGCAGCAGGCCGACGAGGATGCGCTTGAGGCTTACCCAGATATGCCCGTAGACCTCGCCCTGCCCCAGCAGCTCTACCAGGCTTTGCAATGTGGCCTGGGGCGAGAAGCGCGCCGACAGGCCATCGGCGGCGCCGAACAGGCGCACGCCCGCCCACCACAACAACAGCAGCGCCGCCAGGCCCGCCAGGCCCAGGGCGCCATGCACGACATGCCTGCGCATCAGACCGCGAACTCCTCGCTACGCTGGAAGTTCTCGGCGATGCCGAACGCTGTCGGGCCACCCACGGCGGCGATGGCGTTGCGCACGAAACGCTCGTCCACCAGGTCACGGGCGGTCTGCGCCGGGTCCAGGGCGGCGAGGAAATCGCTCTCGCCGACGATCAGGGTGTTCTTCAGGCGCTTGACCAGTTCCTCGGTGTAGCTGGGGAACGGGTAAGGCTGGAAGTCGATGCGCTTCTCGTCCCACTGCTGGTGCTGGATCGCGCCGCTGGCGATGTAGCCGGCGCGGTCTTCGGCGGAAGGCGCCAGCACCTTGGTCAGCACCGCCGGCTCGTGCGGGGTGTACTTGTTGGGGCCGGCCTTGGACAGCAGGGCTGCGGCCTCGGCGCGGTGTTCGCGGGTCCACTGCTGGGCCTTGACGATGGCGTTGACCACCTTCTGCGACCACTCAGGACGGTTGTTCAGGTCGTGCTCGTGCATGAACACCACGCAGCAGGCATGGTTGCGCCAGACATCCCCGGTGAAGCGCTGCACGCGGCCGACCTTGAGGTTCTCGGCCAGGGCGTTGAACGGCTCGGCAACGATGTAGCCGGCGATGCGCTTGCTGGCCAGGGCCGGTGGCATGTCCGACGGCGGCAGCACCAGCAGGTTGACCTCGTTGTCCGCCAGTTGCGCGTCGGCCGGCTTGGACACGGGCTTGAGGCCATTGTCGGTGAGCATCTGTTGCAGCACCACGTTATGGATCGAGTACCAAAACGGAATCGCCACGGTCTTGCCGCCGAGCTGCTTCATCTCGGTGATGTCCGGGGCCACGGTCAGGCCCGAGCCGCCGACGTGGTTCCAGGCCACGACCTTGGCCGGCACCTTGCTGCCGTAGCGCGCCCACACGGTCATTGGCGACAGCAGGTGGATGACGTTGACCTGGCCAGAGATGAATGCCTCGATCACCTGCGCCCAGCTGCGCAGCAACACCGGGCGCTCGGCCTTGATGCCCTCGGCCTCGAACAGGCCGTTGTTGTGCGCCACCAGCAAGGGCGTGGCGTCGGTGATCGGCAGGTAGCCGATGCGCACCGGCGCGTCCGGCTCGGCGGCGGCGCGGGCCTGCAGGCTCGACAGTAGCGGCACGGCGCCGGCGGCGGTGAGCATGGCGCTCAGCTTGAGAAAGTCGCGACGGGACGTCGTGGAACAGCAGTCATCCATGCACATGGACAGCCTCCGAGGGCAAGGGGAATGGAGTGGGTTCGGCTGTGCGGCTTGCCCGCCGAAGGGTTTTCAATATCTCGATGCGCAGCGCGCCCAGTTCCTCGACCCGCTGCGCACGGGGCTGCGGCAGGTCGATGTGCCACTGGCCGAGGGTGCGCGCCGGGTGGTTGCCCAGTAGCAGCACGCGATCGGACAGCAGCAGGGCTTCGTCGATGTCGTGGGTGATCAACACGGCGGCGGTGTTGTGGGTGGCGATCAGCTGCAGCAGCAGTTGCTGCATGTCAGCCCGGGTCACCTCGTCCAGCGCGCCGAAGGGTTCGTCCAGCAACAGCACCTCGGGCTGGCGCGCCAGGCAGCGGGCCAGCGCGGTGCGCTGGGCCATGCCGCCGGACAGCTGCGCCGGGTACTGGCCACGGGCGTGGGCCAGGCCCACCGCGTCGATGGCGTGGTCGATCCGTGCGCGCCGCTCGGCCGCCGGCAGCTTGGGCTGGCGAGAGAAATCGAGGCCGAAGGCGACGTTCTTCTCAAGGCTCAGCCAAGGCAGCAGGCTGGGGTCCTGGAACGCCACCGCCAGGCGCGGATGCGGCCCCTGCAGCGGCTCACCGCGCAACTGCACGCTGCCGCCACGGGCCTGCTGCAGACCGGCCAGCACGCGCAGCAGGCTGGACTTGCCGACCCCGCTGGGGCCGAGGATGCTGACCACCTCCCCCGGCGCCAGCGCCAGGTCGAACTGCTCCAGCACCGCCTGCCAGCCACCCTCGCGCGGGTAGCCCAGGCTGATGTCGCGGGCTTCGAGTAGCACGTCGGTCATGCAGAGGCCGCCTGGCGTTGCAGCTCGGCGCGCAGCTGCACCAGGCTCGGGGTGACGATCGGCACGAACGCCGACTCGCGCCAGCGGCGGGCGAAGCCCTCGCCGTAGGCGGTCAGGTAGGCCTTGCCACCGCTGGCCTGCAACTCCAGCTGCACGGCGTCGGCGGCGCATTCGGCGAGGGTGATGCGCAGTTTGAACAAGGCGGCCGGCTGGCTCTGGAAGCGGCCGTCGAGCAGCCCCTGCTTGAGCTCGGCGACGGTGTTCTCCAGGCGCTCGGCGAGCACCTGACGCGCCTCATCGAGGAACGCGCCACGCCCCTGCAGGTGTGCCTGTGCCTCCTCCAGGGCGCGGCGAGCCAGGCCGATGGCCATGCCGCACTGCAGCGCCAGGAACGCCGGACGCACCCTGGGCAGGAACTCGCGGGCGTTGTCGTGCAGCAGCCAGTCGCGGGCCAAGGGTACCTGGTGGAAGGCCAGCGCCGCGGTGTTGCTCGATTGCAGGCCCATCAGTTGCAGGTCGTCGGAGCGCTCCAGGCCCGGCGCGTTCGACGGGATGGCGACCACGAACGGCGCGCCGCCGGCGTCATCCTCGATGGCCGCGGCCACCACGAAGCCACGCTTGCGCAGGTTGGTCACCCAGTGCAGGCGCCCTTCCAGGTTCCAACCGTCGCTCGCGGCACGGCCGCGCACCTGCAAGGCCTCGATCCCGGAGAGGAACTTCATGGCGTTGGACAGGCCGGTGGCCCCGGCCAGCTCGCCCTTCAGCAGGTCGGGCAGCAGCCGTTCGCACAGCGCCCGGTTGGGGCTTTGCAGCAGGTATTCGATGAAGGCGCGCTGACCCCAGCAGACGAAGGCCGCGGCCAGCGAACGGCTGGCGATGGCGGCGATGGCCTCGACCGCCGCGCTGACGTCACCACCCGAGCCGCCCAGGGCCGGGTCGACGCCGATGCGCAGCAGCTGCGATTCGGCGATATGCGCCAGCACCAGGTGTGGATCGCACTGGCCCTGGTCGATGGCCTCGGCATTGGCATCCAGCCATTGTCGAAATGCATGATCAAGCATGTCCCTACTCCTGTTGAAACGCCGGACGCGCCGGCATCAGGCCTTGATCAGGCCGAAGGCTGCCAGCGGTACTTGCTCAGCTCGTCGTTGAGCGGCGTCTGGGCGAACACATTAGCAAAGTTGCACAGGGTTGCGAGGCTCACGCCGAGAATCACTTCCAGGGCGTTGCCTTCGCTGAAACCGGCTTCGCGGAACGCCTGGTAGGTGGCGTCGCTGACGTTGCCGCGGGTGGCGATCACTTCTCGGGCGAATTCGGCCAGGGTCTCGTAGCGGGCGTCAGGCAGCTCGCCGCGGGCACGCAGGGCATCGACCACGTCCTGAGGCAGCTTGGCCTTGTTCAGCGCCACGGCGGTGTGGCCGGCGACGCAGAAATCGCAACCGTGCTGGGTGGCGGCGATCAACTGCACCACCTCGCGCTCGGCCAGGGTCAGCTCGGACTTGCCGTTGAGCGCCGAGACGGTAACGTAGGTTTCCAGCGCCGCCGGGGCGTTGGCCAGGATGCCCAACAGGTTGGGGATGAAGCCGGAGTTCTTCTGCGCGTTCTCGAGGAATGGGCGGGCGGCTTCCGGGGCGGTCTGCAGGCTGTGTAGAGTGATGCGTGCGGACATGGAGTGGTCTCCTTTGATGTAGGTCGCTACAGTCTGTTGGTTATAAGAAGTAGCATCCATATTCATCAGTCGCCTTTCCTTGCTCCAGAGTCCTTGCATTAGATGATTTCTTCCAGCCCCCTCGTCGATTGGTTATTAGAGAGCCTGGAGCTCGACGCCAGCCTGTTCCATGTCGGCCGCTACTGCGGGGGCTGGCACGCCAGCACCCAGGGCATGGGCCGGGCCAGTTTCCACCTGGTGGTACAGGGCCATTGCTGGCTGCATATCGATGGCCAGGCGCAGCCGCTGCGCCTGGAGAGCGGCGATGCTGTATTCCTTTTGCGGGACCTGGCCTATCGACTTTCCAACGACGAGGATGCCGCCGACGCCTGTGCCCAGCCGCGCCGGAGCATGCAGGCGCTGGACCTCGAAGCGGGCGACGGCGTGGGGCTGGTGTGCGGGTTCTTCCACTTCCAGTCGGGGTTGTCGTCACTGATCGTCGACGGGCTGGCGGACTGGATCCTGCTGCGCGCCAGCGAGCCGGCCGGCAGCGCGGCGCGGGCGCTGTTCGGGCTGATCCTCGAGGAATGCCGTCGCGCGCAGCCCTCCCAGGCGCTGCTGGAACGCCTCACCCACCTGCTGTTCCTGTATGTGCTGCGCCAGCAGGTGCACGCCGGCCAGTCGCTGGGCGGGCTGGTCGCCCTCGCCCGCCAGCCGGCCTTCGCCGGCTTGCTGGAACGCTTGATCGAGGCGCCGGGGCAGGCCTGGACGCTGGAGAACATGGCGGCCTGCACGGGGCTTTCGCGCTCGGCCTTCTTCAAGCGCTTCAACGAGTTGGCCGGGCAATCGCCCGGGCAGGTACTGCTGGCGCTGCGCATGCGCCATGCCTGCCAGTTGCTCAAGGCGGGCAATACCGTCGAACAGGTGGGCGCGCAGGCGGGGTATCAATCGGTGGCGGCCTTTACCCGGGCGTTCGCCAAGGCGGTCGGCGTGCAACCCGGGGCCTATCGCAAACAGCAGGGTGCTGGCTGAGGAACATGCCCCTCACGCCCTTCGCTGCATCCAGGCCGCCCCCAGCCCGCTGAGGCAGATCACCGCAATGCCGACCAGGCTCGTGCCATCCGGGACCTGGCCGAACACCACCAGCCCCAGCAGCCCGGCGAACACGATCTGGCAATAGCTGAACGGCGCCAGCAATGCCGGTGCGGCATGGCGGAACGCCTGGGTCAGCAACAGGTGCGCGGTCATCCCGCAGCCGCCCAGCGCCAGCATCAGCGGCACATGGGGCCATTGCGGCACCTGCCAGAAGAACGGCACCAGCGCCGTCAGGATCAGGGTGTTGCACAACCCCGCATAGAAGTTGCTGGTGGTCGAGCTGTCATGGGCCGCCAGCTTGCGCGTCAGCAACTGGTAGAAGCAGAACCCCAGCGCCGAGCCGAAGGGAAACAGGATGGCCGGGGTGAACATTGCCCCGCCCGGATGCACCACCACCAGCACGCCGACGAAGCCCATCACCACCGCCAGCCACTGCCCCGGCGTCACCCGCTCCTTGAGCAGCGGCACCGACAGCGCGGTGACCAGCACCGGCGCGAGGAAGTTGACCGCGGTCGCCTCCGCCAACGGCAAGTACTGCAAGCCGGCGGTAAACAGCAGGCTGGTGCTGAGCAGGCTCAGCGCGCGTAGCGTCTGCAACAATGGCCGGCGGGTACGCAGCACCGCGAGGCCCGCCTTGGGCAGGAAGATCCCGGCCATCAGCAGGGTGTGCACCAGGTAACGCACCCAGACCACCATGATGATCGGGTAGATCCCACCGAGGAGTTTCGACAGTGCGTCGTGGCTGGCGAACAGGAAGGTGGCCACCACCACCAGGGCGATGCCACGCAGCGGCTGGTTGACTCCGGACAGCGGCGAACTGGAACTCATGAGGCTCTCGGGCGATGGCCCCGGCATGGTGCCGGGGCATGGGCGGATTCTAGAAGAGAACCCGGGGACGCGACAAAGCCTTGTGGTCCAACCGGTACATTTTGTTCGCTGATCGACCACTTTTGCCGAATGCCTTGCGGATTCTGTAGGAGCGGCCTTGTGCCGCGAAAGGGCTGCGCAGCAGCCCCAGGATTCAGCATTGCTGCAAAGATCGCATGGGCCGCTTTGCGGCCCTTTCGCGGCACAAGGCCGCTCCTACAAGGGCGTGCAGAACCCGTCAGGACCGCGGCATCACCTGCGTCAAGCGCTCGCTCGCCGGTGCCGGTCGGCCGTACAGGTAGCCCTGGAAATGCGAGCACCCCTCGGCCAGCAGACGCTCCATCTGCTCGGCCGACTCCACCCCTTCGGCCGTGGTCTTGATCATCAGGCTGTTGGACAGCTCGGTGATGGCGCGGATGATCGACATCGCCTCGCGGCTTTCGCACATGTCGTGGACGAACGACTTGTCGATCTTGATCCGGTCGAAGGGGAACGAGCGCAGGTAGCCGAGCGAGGAATACCCCGTGCCGAAATCGTCGAGGGAAATCGACACACCCAGATCCTTCAATGCCCGCAGGGTGCGCACGTTCTCCTCGCTGTTGCCCAGCAGCACCGACTCGGTGATCTCCAGCTCCAGGCGCGTGGCCGGTAGTCCCGAGTCAGCCAGGGCCAGGGCCACGGTGTGCACCAGGTTGGCATTCTTGAACTGCACCGCCGACAGGTTGACCGACACCGTCTGCGCGGTGCCCCAGCTGGCCGCCTCCTGGCATGCCAGGTTCAGCGCCCGGGCGCCAATCTCGTGGATCAGCCCGGTCTCCTCGGCGATGGGGATGAAATCCATGGGCATGATCATGCCGCGGCTCGGGTGCTCCCAGCGCAGCAGGGCCTCGTAGCCGGTGACGCTGGCGCTCTGCTGGTCCACCACCGGCTGGTAGTGCAGCTGCAGCTGACCCAGGTGCAGCGCGGTGCGCAGGTCGGTCTCGACCAGGCGGCGCTGGCGGGCGGCGACATCCAGTTCGACATGGAAGCACTCGTAGCGGTTGCGGCCATTGCGCTTGGCCTCGTACAGGGCCATGTCGGCGTAGCCCAGCAACTGCTCGGCCTGGTCGTGGTCGTCGGGCGCGACCGCCACGCCGATGCTCACCCCCACGCTGAACTGGTGCCCTTCGATATGGAACGGCGGGCAGATCGCTTCGATCAGGCGCTGGGCAGTGTTACGCGCCGCGTCGCCGGTCTCCAGGCCCGACAGCACCACGGCGAACTCGTCGCCACCGAGCCTGGCCAGGGTGTCGTGCTCGCGCAGCTCGCGGCGCAGGCGCTTGCCCAGGGCGCGCAGCAGCTTGTCGCCGAAAGCGTGGCCAAGGGTGTCGTTGATGTTCTTGAAGTTGTCCAGGTCCAGGCACAGGGCGGCGGTCAGCTTGTCGCTGTCCTCGCCGCGCAGCAGCGCCTGCTTGAGACGCTCGTGGAACAGGGTACGGTTAGGCAGCCCGGTCAGCGCGTCGTGGTGGGCCATGTGATGGATCTGGGCATGGGCGGCCAGTTCCTCGGTGGCGTCCTCGGCGACGAACAGCACGTAGTCCCCCTGCCCTTCGCGGTTGTCGCAAAGCGTGGCCCGGCTGCGCAGGGTGCGCGGCCCCGTGGCGGTGTCGACCCGGGTTTCGGCGGCATAGCCCTTGGTACTGCGCGCCCCGCGCGCCAACTGCTGTTCGAGGTAGTCGACGGCCGCTGGCACCAGGCACTGGCCGGGCAGCTGGCCGACCATGCGCGTGCCCTGGCGGCCAAACAGGTGCTCGGCCTGCTGGTTGGCCAGGAGGATCTGCTGACTCTGCAGGTCCTGGACGATGACGCTGGCAGGAATGTTGGCGATCACCGAGTCGAGGAACTGCGACAGAGTGGTCATCTCCTGGCTGTACTGTTCGGCCAGCTCCTTGGCCTTGAGCAGCTCCAGCTCATGTTGGCGGCGCTCGGAGATGTCGCGGGTGATCTTGGCATAGCCGATCAACTGGCCGCTGTGTTCATCCTTGATCGGTTCGATCACCACGCTGGTCCAGAAGTGCGAACCGTCCTTGCGCTGGCGCAGTCCTTCGGCCTGGAAGCGCCCCTCGTTACGCGCGGTGTCCAGGCTGAGCGCCGGCAGGCCGGCATGGCGGTCCTCGTCGGTATAGAACACCGAGAAGTGCTGGCCGATGATCTCCTCGGCCTGGTAGCCCTTGGCCCGCTGCGCGCCCGGGTTCCAGTTGGCGACGATGCCTTCGGGGGTGAGCTGGTAGATGGCGTAGTCCGCCACACTCTGGATCAACAACCGGTACATCATGTCAGGATTGGCGGCGAGCGGCATGGGAATGACCTGACTCCTTCACAGCAGGAATAGGAAACCTCCGGACCGTACGTCGGAACAGTCCGAAATAACGAAGTGCTGGCATTATGCCGCTCGACGCAGGTCTTTTGTGAAGTGCGTCACAAAAAATCTGCGGGGTGGTCAGTGCCGCCGTCGGGTCACCAGGAAATTGCGCAGTTGCGGCTCGTCATCCAGCGCGATCTCCCGCACCGGACGCGGCAGGTCCGCCAGCACTGCCTGGCAGAACGCCAGGGCCGGGGCATCCTCGCGATAGCAGCGCACCAGCCAGTCGCTGTCGCCTTCGCACAGCGTCTGGCGCGCCACCGCCAGGCCCACGCCCTGGCGGCGGTACTTCTTGAGGATGAACAGGTCGGCCAACTCGCAGGCCTCGATGCCGGGCAGTTCGCTGCGCTCGATAAGCATGAAGCCGGCGATGAAGCCGTCCACCAGGATCAGGTTGGCGCTCCAGCCGGGGGTTTGCCAGTAGCGGGCGAAGTGCGGCTCGTGGATGTAGAAGCGCCCGTCCACCTCGACGTCCTCCTGCTCCCAGTCGGAGGACTCGTAGGCGTAGAACTGGTAGAGGTTGCGCACCAGTTCGACGTGCTCGGGGCCGGTCTGGTGCAGTTCGACAGGGGCGGTCATGGCGCAGGCTCGATCGATTGGCAAATCGCGAGTCTACCAGTCCATCGTGGGCAGGGCTTGCACGCCCCCCTGTAGGAGCGGCCTTGTGCCGCGAAGGGCCGCAAAGCGGCCCCGGCGATTTCTGCTTTAAATTGGAACCCTGGGGCCGCTACGCGCCCCTTCGCGGCACAAGGCCGCTCCTACAGGGATTGTGCAGGGCCGATCGCTCACGCCTCGGGCAGCGCCGCCACCGCATCCACTTCCACCAGCATCCCGTCCAGCGCCAGGCGCGGGACCGGAATCAGCGTGCAGGTCGGCGTCATCCTGCCACCCCAGGCGCGCTCGGCCTCGGCCACCCACTGGCTCAGGCGCGCCTCGGAATGATCGACCACCAGCAAGGTGAGCTTGAACACGTGCTCAAGAGTGGCCCCACGGGAGGCCAGGGCAATCTTCAGGTTCACCAGGGCCTGGCGCGCCTGCTCGTCGAATCGCGCCGAGAGATTGCCCTGCAGGTCCTCGCCGCCCTGCCCGGCGATGTACAGCAGGCGGCTGCCGGCACGCACTTCGGCGACATGGGAATAGGCATTGCCACTGGGGTCGTAGAGGCCTTCGGGGTTGCTCAGGGCGAAGGCGGCTGGCTGGGTCATGGTATCGCTCCGTCGATGGAATGAGCGGCCGAGTATCAAACCTCAGGTTAGGTCGAGGTCAAGCCCCCGACTCCCCGGTGCTTGTCGCCTTCCGGCCCCACTGGCACAGTGGCGCCCTCGCACCGTCGTCCTGGAGCCCCCATGCCGTTCGATCCAACCTTGCTCACCCAAGCCCGCCACGTGGTGGTGTTCACCGGTGCCGGGGTATCCGCCGAAAGCGGCATCGCCACCTTCCGCGACAAGCTGACCGGGTTGTGGGAGCGTTTCGACCCAGCGCAACTGGCCAGCGCCGAAGGCTTTCGCGCCGACCCGGCGCTGGTCTGGGGCTGGTACCAGATGCGCCGAGCGGGGATCGCCCAGGCCACGCCCAACCCCGCTCACCAGGCCATCGCCGCGCTGGCGGCGCGGGTACCGAAGCTGACCCTGGTGACGCAGAACGTTGACGACCTGCACGAGCGCGCCGGCAGCCAGGACGTGCTGCATTTGCATGGGCGGCTGGACGCGTTCCGCTGCCTGGACTGCGCACGGCCGGTGGACGCGCCTGTGGCCCTGCCCGAGGACGCCCTGCAAGGCCGGCGCATTGAGCCTCCGCGCTGCAGCCGTTGCGCCGGGCCGCTGCGGCCCGGGGTGGTGTGGTTCGGCGAGATGTTGCCGGAGCAGACGCTGGAGCGGGCGTTCGACGCCGCGCAGCAATGCGACCTGCTGTTGTCGGTGGGGACGTCCGGCGTGGTGCAGCCGGCGGCCTCGATTCCACGGCTGGCGCTGGCGGCGGGGGCGACGGTGGTGCATGTCAATCCGCAGCCTGAGAGCGAGGGGCATCCGCGAGAGTTCGTGCTGGCCGGCAAGGCGGGCGAAATGTTGCCTGAGTTGATGCGCCAGGCGTTTACCTGAACCTGCCGCGCTGTCGCTGGTGGCCCTTTCGCGGGGCAAGCCCGCTCCCACGAGGCTCGCCTGCACAGGGCCATCGGCTCAGTGGCCGGCCTGCTCCAGCGCCGCTTTCAGGTCATCGGCAGCGGAATAGGTCTTCTGCCCGACCAGTACGCCCTTGTCCAGCGAGAGCCACAGCACCTTGCCCTCCTCGCCGGCATAACGAGTGGCGACCTGGCCTTCCCGGTCCAGCAGCACCCGGTAGCTGTAGTCGCGCATGGCCGGGATGGCGAACAGCTTGCTGATCAGCGCCGGCATGCGCTGGATATCCGCGACGAACACCGCATTGCGCGCCTCCAGGTAGCCCTTGGGCTGCTCGGCCAGGGCCGCCTTCATCAGCTTGGCACCGTCCATGTCGCGGGCGACCAGCAGGATGCGGGTGTCGCTGCCCAGGCTGTAGGGCTGGTCGTACTGGTCAAGCAGGGTCCAGGGTGCGAGGGTTTCCCCGGTCTGCGCAGCGTGAGCCAGGAACGGAAGCAGGCTGAGCAGGAGTGCGGCGGCGTATTTCATGGTTGTCGGTCCGGTTCGTAAGGGCCGTCAGCATAGCCCAAGCCGCCGCCGTTGACAGGTTCAGCGCAATTGCCCGGCAATCAGCCCCACGGCGATCAGGATCATCACGCCGCCGGACAACCGTCCCACCACCCGCGCCGCCGCGGGCCGGGTGCGTAGCACGGCCTTGGCGCCGTAGCCGACCATCAGGTAGATCACCAGCGAGCTGCCCAGGTGCACCAGCCCCAGCAGCAGGATCTGCAACGGCAGCGGCCAGCTCGACTGCGGGTCGGTGAACTGTGGCAGCAACGCCAGGAACAGCAGGAAGACCTTGGGGTTGAGCCCGCTGACGCACAGGCCCTTGAACGCCCAGCGCGACCCCGAATCACGCTCGCCGCCCTCGCCCGCCTCGGGCACCGACGGGCTCAACAGCAGGTTGCCGCCCAGCCACAGCAGGTAGAGGCAGCCGGCCAGGGTGAGCAGGGTCAGCGCCAGCGGATGCCCGGCGAGCAGGCTGCCGACCCCGGCCGCCACCACCAGGGTGACAAGGAAATGCCCGGACAACATACCGGCCACCGCCGGTACCACCCAGCGCCCGCGCATGCCGGCCGAGATGGCATAGGCCCAGTCGGCACCGGGGGTGATCACGAACAGCAGGGAAACGGCCCAGAACGCCGCCAATACACTCATGGTCATTTCGACCCTTCCTTTCACGCAGGTTTCGGTGAAAGAAAGACTACGGATATCGCCCGGGGATTTTCTTTCGTATATTTCCTCTACCAAGCCAATCGATGGAAGATTCTCCCCCATGGATCGAACTGATCGAAAGATCCTTGCCGAGCTGCAAAAAGACGGGCGCCTGTCGGTCACCGAGCTGGCCGAGCGCGTGGGCCTGAGCCTGTCGCCCTGCCACCGCCGCCTCAAGGCGCTGGAGGAATCCGGCGCCATCCTCGGCTACCACGCCCGCCTGGCCCCGGCGGCCCTGGGCCTGAACTTCGCCGCGCTGGTGTTCGTGACCTTGCGCGAAGTGACCCGCCAGCCGGTGGCGGATTTCGAGGCGGCGCTCGCGGACATTCCACAGATCGTCGAGGCCCAGCGCCTGTTCGGCGATCCGGACTACCTGCTGCACGTGGTGACCAGGGACCTGCCGGCGTTCCAGAAACTGTACGACGAACAGCTGACCAGCATTCCCAATGTCAAACGCCTGAGCTCGACGCTGGTGATGAAGGAGGTGATCCAGGATCGGTTGTTGCCGATGTAGGTAGCCTGATCGATAGGTATTGCCTGCACCGGCCCATTCGCGGGTAAACCCACAGGTTCCGCAGGCTATTGATGAACCTGTGGGAGCGGGTTTACCCGCGAATGGGCCGGTCTGGTCAACCTGTACCCGTGCACCAGCAATGCCCATTCTGCACCACCACCGCGCACCCGAAGCCACCCGCAGCCCCGGCAACCCACCTACCTCAGGCGCTCCCGCCACCTGGCACCTTCCTTGCTCCCGTCCCCCGCTTAACCTTTTGCCAGCCTTAGGTTTTTTAAGGTTCATGAGCACAAATTTACTAATTTCTCGATACCCGCCCGCCCCGCATCATCGCTCCAACAAGAACGCGTCGCCCCTTGCCGGCACGCACCCGGGCCTCCCTCGATGCCCCACCTTGCCTTGGAGTCAGTCATGACCAGTGCAGCCAATTCGGCACCCCTCATCGAGAAACACACGATCGGCTACGTGCCGCCGCAAGACCGCCATGGAAAGGTAAGGGATCTGTTCACACTGTGGTTCGGCGGCAACATCGCGCCGCTGCCCATCGTCACCGGCGCCCTCGGCGTGCAGCTGTTCCACCTCAACCTGGTCTGGGGCATCGTCGCGATCCTCGTCGGCCACCTGGTCGGCGGCGTGCTCATGGCCCTGCACTCGGCCCAGGGCCCGCAGATGGGCATCCCGCAGATGATCCAGAGCCGCGCCCAGTTCGGCTCGCTCGGCGCCCTGCTGGTGGTGGTGATCGCCGGGGTCATGTACATCGGCTTCTTCGCCTCCAACATCGTCCTGGCCGGCAAGTCGCTGCACGGCGTGGTCGACAGCGTGCCGGTGCCGGTAGGCATCGTCATCGGCGCCCTGGGCTCGGGCATCATCGGCATCATCGGCTACCGCTTCATCCACGTGCTCAACCGCATCGGCACCTGGGTGCTGGGCATCGGCATAGTGGTCGGCTTCGGCTACATCTTCAGCCATGTGCAGAGCGACGACTTCCTCACCCGCGGCGGCTTCAACCTGGCCGGCTGGCTGGCCACCGTGTCGCTGGCGGCGCTGTGGCAGATCGCCTTCGCCCCCTACGTGTCGGACTATTCGCGCTATCTGCCGGCCGACGTCAAGGTGTCCTCGACCTTCTGGACCACCTACCTGGGCTCGGCCCTGGGCTCGAGCCTGTCGTTCATCTTCGGCGCGGTCGCGGTGCTGGCGATCCCGGCCGGGATGGACACCATGGACGCGGTCAAACTCGCCACCGGCACCCTCGGCCCGCTGATGCTGGTGCTGTTCCTGCTCAGCGTGATCAGCCACAACGCCCTCAACCTGTACGGCGCGGTGCTGTCGATCATCACCCTGGTGCAGACCTTCGCCTACCGCTGGATCCCCACCGCCAAGAGCCGCGCCGTGCTGTCGCTGATCGTCCTGGCCGCCTGCTGCGTGGTGGCGGTGTTCGCCTCGGCGGACTTCATCGGCCACTTCGTCGACATGGTGCTGGTGCTGCTGGTGGTGCTGGTGCCGTGGACGGCGATCAACCTGATCGACTTCTATGTCATCCATAAGGGCGACTACGACATCGACTCGATCTTCAAGGTCGACGGCGGCATCTACGGCCGCTACAACCCCCAGGCGCTGATCGCCTACGCGGTGGGTATCGCGGTACAGATCCCGTTCATGAACACGCCGCTGTACGTCGGGCCGGTGTCCGCGCACATCAACGGTGCCGACCTGTCGTGGCTGGTGGGGCTGGCGATCACCTCGCCGCTGTACTGGTGGCTGGCCAGCCGGGACAGTGAATATCGTCGTCGCCAGGTGAGTGCAAAGCTGGCGGCGGGGGTCTGAATCCGCCGGGCTGATGATCGACAGGAAGACCCGCCGCGGCGGGTCTTCTGCCATTGCCTGGCATGCCCACCGCTCACCCAGAAACGTCCTACATAGCAAGCGGACCCAGCTGACTACTCCAGGCAAAACACCTTGGCGAGCATACGCACTTCCCGCACAAGGAGTGTCCCATGCAAAAATTGCCAGCCCCCGACTTCACGATCCTGCGCAAGAAGCGCAAGCTGATTGCCTCCATCACCCTGCCGGTGCTTGCCCTCGGCGCCATCGCCGCCGTGTTCAACCAAGTGTTCTTCTACAACGAAGCGGGCCAGATGACTCACGTGCGCACGATCTTCGGCGAAGAGAAAGTGGTCGAGGATGTCGGCTACGCGACCAAGTGGTTCGGTCGTAGCACGGTCTGGCGACGCACCATTGGCGTCCAGTCCGCCCTGCGGGTGGACAACCAGGAGGACAACCGCAGCGGACAACCGTCGGTGATCCTGGAAAACCTGCCGATCGTGTTCCTCGGCAACGTCGACGCCAAGGCCGAATTCAGCACCCAGTTCCGCCTGCCCTCGGGCGATGCCTTCCTGAAGATTGCCCAGGAGTACCGCACCCCCGACAACTTCCTGCAGCGCGCCCTGCTGCCCGCCGTCAAGGAAACCCTGCAGGCCACCGCTTCGCTGATGAGCGCCGATGACTACTACGCCGGCAACCGCAGCCACTTTGGCGCCGAGTTCGAGAACCAGCTGCGCAACGGCCTGTACCTGACCAGCCGCAAGGAGATTCGCGTGCAGCGCGACAACCTGCCGGCACAGACCGCGATACTCCAGTCGGGCACCGACCAGGGCAGTTTCGGCGACAACTCCGCGACCCGTTTCGTCATCGAGAAGAAGCTCGACAAGGACGGCCAGGAACTGCGCAAGCAACAGCAGTTCCGCCTGTTCGGCGTCGAAGTCGTCGATGCCCGGGTGACGCACATCGACCCCAACCCCCAGTACCAGGAACGCATGGTGAGGGTGCAGCAGGCCCTGGCCGAACTGGCCGTGGCCCGGCAAAACCGGCTCAAGGAAGAAGAAGAGAAGGAGCTGGTCTCCGCCCGCGGCGCCAAGGACGTCGAGGCCAAGCGCCAGGAAAGCCTGCGCCAGCAGATCGAACGCACCACGGAAGCCGAGACCGAGAAACAGCTCACCCTGATCAACGCCGAACGGGAAAAACGCCGGGCCGAGATCGACAAGCAAACCGCCGAGCTGCTCCGAGACAAGGCCAAGGTCAACGCCGAGGCCACCAAGATCACGGCCGACGCGGAAGCCTATGCACGTGAAGCCTCGCTCAAGGCCGACGGCGCCCTGCAGACCAAGCTCGACGCCCTGGTACAGATCAACCGCGCCTGGGCCAACGCAGCAGCCCAGGCGCCGGTGCCCAGCGTGATGATGGGAGGCTCCGACGCGGGGCTTGGTCGTCAAGACGAGATGGGCAAACTGATGAGCGTGCTCGCGACCAAGGCCGCGAAGGATCTGGTGCTGGACCTCAAGACGCCTTGAGCAAACGCCTGGTCGCCGGGCCCCGCATTGGTAGCTGAAACTCTACCAATGCGGGGCGCGATTGTCGGACCGACATGCTGTGCAAAGAGCAGGAAACTAGCAGCACTTCTCTCCTGTCGAGGGCAACAGGACCCAGCTTGGGAAACGCCCTACAGCAAAGCGGGAAACCTCCCCATAGAGAGGTCAGGGAAGGTTTCCTTTCGTTGCATCAATGCCCGCTACGCAACATCTCCTTCGGCACATACTTGCCAATCTCATACTTGCCGATCGCCGCCCGGTGCACTTCATCCGGCCCGTCGGCCAGGCGCAGGGTGCGTTGCATCGCATACATGTACGCCAGCGGGAAATCACCGCTCACCCCCGCCCCGCCATGGATCTGGATGGCCCGGTCGATCACCTTCAGCGCAACGTTGGGCGCCACCACCTTGATCTGGGCGATCTCGCTGCGCGCCACCTTGTTGCCGACGGTGTCCATCATGTAGGCGGCCTTCAGGGTCAGCAGGCGGGCCATGTCGATCTCCATCCGCGAGTCGGCGATCTTGTCGACGTTGCCCCCCAACCGCGCCAAGGGCCGGCCGAAGGCGGTGCGCTCGACCGAGCGCTTGCACATCAGCTCCAGGGCGCGTTCGGCCATACCGATCGAGCGCATGCAGTGGTGAATGCGGCCCGGGCCAAGGCGGCCCTGGGCGATCTCAAAGCCGCGGCCCTCGCCCAAGAGCACGTTTTCATAAGGCACGCGGACGTTCTCGAACAGCACTTCGGCGTGGCCGTGGGGCGCGTCGTCGTAGCCGAACACCGGCAGCGGGCGGACGATCTTCACCCCGGGTGCGTCGGTGGGCACCAGGATCATCGAGTGCTGCTGGTGGCGCTGGCCGTCCGGATTGGACAGGCCCATGAAGATCATCACCTTGCAGCGCGGATCGCAGGCGCCGGAAGTCCACCACTTGCGGCCGTTGATCACCCACTCGTCACCGTCGCGCACGGCGGTGGCGGCCATGTTGGTGGCGTCCGAGGAGGCCACGTCCGGCTCGGTCATGGCGAACGCCGAGCGGATCTCGCCGCGCAGCAGCGGCTCGAGCCACTGGCGCTTCTGCGCCTCGCTGGCGTAGCGCACCAGCACTTCCATGTTGCCGGTGTCCGGCGCCGAGCAGTTGAACGGCTCGGGCCCCAACAGCGAACGACCCATGATCTCGGCCAGTGGCGCGTATTCGAGGTTGGTCAGCCCCGCGCCGTACTCCGACTCCGGCAGGAACAGGTTCCACAGCCCCTCGGCGCGGGCCTTGGCCTTGAGTTCCTCGACGATCGCGGTGGGCTGCCAGCGGTCGCCCTCGGCGACCTGGCGCTCGAACACCGGCTCGGCCGGGTAGACGTATGCATCCATGAATGCGCTGACGCGCTCGCGCAGTGCCTGGACCTTGGGCGAATAGGCGAAATCCATCGGGGCTACCTTCAGTCAATGAAGAACATGGACCTGAGCCTAGAACAGCCACCCTTCATCCACCTAGTCTATTTTCTACGTGTATAAACATTCATAACCAATATATGATCCCCCGATAACTCCAACAAAGAGCGGCGCCATGAACCTCAGCAAGGTCGACCTCAACCTGTTCATCGTCTTCGACGCCATCTACACCGAAGCCAACCTGACCCGCGCCGGGCAGATCGTCGGCATCACCCAGCCGGCGGTGTCCAACGCCCTGTCGCGCCTGCGCGAGACCTTCAATGACCCGCTGTTCGTGCGCACCGCCCAGGGCATGGTGCCCACGCCCATGGCGCAGAACATCATCGGCCCGGTGCGCAACGCACTGTCGCTGCTGCGCACCTCGGTGCAGGAAAGCCGCATCTTCACCCCGCTGCAGGCCAGCAAGACCTTCCGCATCAGCATGACCGACCTCACCGAGGCAGTGATATTGCCGCCGCTGTTCCAGCGCCTGCGTCGGCTGGCCCCGGCACTGGTGATCGAGAGCTTCCTGTGCAAGCGCCGCGAGACCACCAAGGAACTGGCTGCCGGGCGCCTGGACTTCGCCGTCGACGCGCCGCTGAACACCGACCCGCAGGTGCGCCACGTCAAGCTCATGCAGGACCGCTACGTCTGCGCCATGCGCCCCGGCCACCCGCAGGCCGACGGCAAGCTGACCCTGGACAGCTACCTGGCCATGACCCACATCCATATCTCCAGCCGCCGCAACGGCCTGGGCTATGTGGACCTGGCCCTGGGCAAGATGGGCGTGCAGCGGCGTGTCGCGCTGCGCTCGCAGCACTACCTGATGGCCTCGCAGGTGCTGCAGCAGACCGACATGGTCATGACCGTGCCCGAGCGTTTCGCCCGTCGCCACCAACTGCGCCACCAGCCGCTGCCGGTGGAGGTGCCGGCGCTGGAGACCCACCTGTACTGGCACGAAAGCACCGATCAGGACCCGGCCAACCGCTGGATGCGCGAGCAGATCATCGAGCTGTGCGAACGGGTGGTGGCCCAGGATGAGCAGGAACAGGCGGATCCGGCCATGGCATCGGCCTGAGTCGCCTACACTGTCGGTGATTGCCTCTGAATCAGGGAGCCACTCATGGACGATCACCAACACGGCAAGCCACCGACCTTCTGGCAGATGCTGCAGAGCATCCTCGCCGCCGCCTTCGGCGTGCAGAGCGGCAAGAACCGCGCCCGCGACTTCACCTACGGCAAGGCCAGCCATTTCATCGTGATGGGGACGCTGTTCACGCTGATCTTCATCTTCGTGCTGATCGGCCTGGTGCAGCTGGCGATGCACCTGACGGCGCGCTAAAGCCCCTGTAGGAGCGGCCTTGTGCCGCGAAAGGGCCGTGCAACGGCCCCAGGATGTCGGCGTTTTGGGCAAAGATCGCCGGGGCCGCTTCGCAGCCCTTTCGCGGCACAAGGCCGCTCCTACAGGGGTATGCATGAGCCGACCCAAACGCAACCCGCCCGCGGATTTCCCTTCCGCGGGCGGTTCAGGTGTTACTCACGGTCTCGAGCAGTTATCCGCTACTGATGGCTGACCCAGTACACCGCAGTGACCACCACCAGCACGATCAGACACAGGATCGCCCAGGCATCGACACTGCTGTCAGCTTTGCGGACCTTGGTAGAGTTTCCCATTGCATTGCCTCTTGTAGTGGTTATGGGAATGCACTTCACAAGCAGCAGTTAAGTCCAGCAATGCCCTTCCCTCAAGCAGGGTCTTTCAATAGTCGACGGGTGACGTGAGGAAGGGATAACGAAAGTCCGCCGGGCGTCCCTCGGCACTGAATCGCTGGAAATCGATGCCGTGGTTGTCCTGTTCCAGCAGCTTGAGCCAGCGTCGGGCCTTGTCCGGGTCGATCAGCTGCAAGGCCGGCACGCTATGTTCACGCTGACCGTCGCGCCCCACCGCCAGCCCCTGGGCGTCATCATGCAACATGACCATGGCCCAGCCGCCCAGGGTGAAATGCCCGCCCATCAGCACGCTCAGGCGTCCGTCGATCCGCGCCCGCAGGGCCTCGGGCGAGCTGTTGACCGCACTGAACAGGGCATCGCGCCCCGGCACCTTGCCCAGCGCCTCGAACGCCTGCATGGCACCGAACGCCATCTGGTCGTTGGCCGACCACACCAGGCGCGTGTCGGGATAGCGCTCCAGCAGCATCTGCGCCTGCTCGAAGGCGCGCTGGCGGCTCCAGCCGCCGTACACGACCTGGCGCAGGCGCACCTGGGGGAACTCCGCCAACGCCCGGCGCATGCCCTGCACGCGCAGCTGCGAGGCCGGCGTGGTCTTGACCCCGGCGAAGGCCAGCAGCTCAACCGCCTGCGACTCGGCCGGCAGCTGCGCCGCCATCACCTTGAGCATCTGGTAGCCGGCCTCCTCGTCGTTGCTGACCAGGGTACCGAGCACTTCGGGGTATTTGTCCGGCTGCGCCTGGATGCTGTGCGCCTGGCTGTCGGTAAGGCCGTTGTTGACCAGGAACAGCTTGACCCCGGTACCCCGCGACAGGCGGATGATCTCCGGCGCGACATACTGCTCGTTGACCAGCACCAGGTAGTCCGGGCGCTGCGGTCCTTGCAGCACCTCGCGGGCCTGGGTCAGCGCAAGGTCGGCGCGGCGCTCGCTGTACTGCACGCGCAAGGCCATGCCCAGGTCGTTGGCGGCGGCCTGCATGAAGCGCGAGTAATCGACCCAGAACGTCTCGTTGGAATAGCCCGGGTTGAGGAACACCACGGACGCGGCCTGTGCGCTCGCTGCCAGCGGCAGGCTCAGGCACAGGCTCTGGCACAAGGCCTTGAGCATGCTGTTACTTCCCTGCGGAGCAAACCCCGGATTATAGCGCCGCGATGTACCGGCGCGGACAAATGCCAGTCAGTCTCACTTAGTCCAAATGGTTCTTTTCATATGCAAAAACATCACTTTAGCGCATAAACCCACTCTGCTATCGTGCCTCGGCTCCGACCCGGAGTGCGCGGCCGTGCGCGCGATTAGCTGCATGCTAGCCTGAGACAGGACTTATATGTACGTATACGACGAGTACGATCAGCGGATCATCGAGGACCGCGTCAAGCAGTTCCGTGATCAGACCCGCCGCTACCTGGCCGGTGAGCTGAGCGAAGAAGAATTCCGCCCTCTGCGCCTGCAGAACGGCCTGTATATCCAACGTTTCGCGCCGATGCTGCGTGTCGCCGTGCCCTATGGCCAGCTGAACGCCCGCCAGACCCGCATGCTGGCGAAGATCGCCCGCGACTACGACAAGGGCTACGCGCACATCAGCACCCGCCAGAACGTGCAGTACAACTGGCCGGCGCTGGAAGACATCCCGGAGATCCTCGCCGAGCTGGCCACCGTGCAGATGCACGCGATCCAGACCAGCGGCAACTGCCTGCGCAACGTCACCACCGACCAGTTCGCAGGTGTCGCCGCCGACGAGCTGGTGGACCCGCGCCCGTGGTGCGAGATCGTCCGCCAGTGGACCACCTTCCACCCGGAATTCGCCTACCTGCCGCGCAAGTTCAAGATCGCCGTCAACGGCTCCAGCGACGACCGCGCCGCCATCGAAGTGCACGACATCGGCCTGGAGCCGGTGCGCAACGCCGCCGGTGAGCTGGGCTTCCGCGTACTGGTCGGCGGCGGCCTGGGCCGTACCCCGGTGATCGGCTCGTTCATCAACGAGTTCCTGCCCTGGCAGGACCTGCTCAGCTACCTGGACGCCATCCTGCGCGTGTACAACCGTTACGGCCGCCGTGACAACAAGTACAAGGCGCGGATCAAGATCCTGGTCAAGGCCCTCACCCCGGAAGTGTTCGCCGAGAAGGTCGAGGCCGAGATGGCCCACCTGCGCGGCGGCAGCACCACCCTGACCGAGGACGAGGTGCAGCGCGTTGCCCGTCACTTCGTCGACCCCGAGTACCTGGCCCTCGACAATGTCGACTACGCCCCCCTGGACGCCGAGCACCCAGGCTTCGCCCGCTGGCGTTCGCGCAACACCCGCGCGCACAAGAAGCCGGGCTATGTTGCCGTGACCCTGTCGCTCAAGCCCACCGGCGTCGCCCCGGGCGACCTGACCGACAAGCAGCTCGACGCCGTCGCGGACTTCGCCGAACGCTACAGCTTCGGTTACCTGCGTACCTCCCACGAGCAGAACATCATCCTCGCCGACGTCGAGCAGCGCCAGCTGCACACCCTCTGGCTGGAACTGCGCGAGCAAGGCTTCGCCACCCCGAACATCGGCCTGCTGACCGACATCATCTGCTGCCCGGGCGGTGACTTCTGCTCGCTGGCCAACGCCAAGTCGATCCCGATCGCCGAATCCATCCAGCGCCGCTTCGACGACCTGGACTACCTGTTCGATATCGGCGAGCTCGACCTGAACATCTCCGGCTGCATGAACGCCTGCGGCCACCACCACGTCGGCCACATCGGCATCCTTGGCGTGGACAAGAAGGGCGAAGAGTTCTACCAGGTCTCGCTGGGCGGCAATGCCGCCCGCGACGCCAGCCTGGGCAAGATCCTCGGGCCCTCCTTCGCCCAGGACGACATGGCCGACGTGATCGAGAAGCTGATCAATGTGTACGTCGAGCAGCGCACCGAAGACGAGCGCTTCATCGACACCTACCAGCGGATCGGCATCGACCCCTTCAAGGAACGCGTCTATGCAGCGAATCATTAAGAACAACCAGATCGTCGACGAAACCTGGCACCTGCTGCCCAAGGACGTCTCGATCGACGAGCTGACCAACTGCGACGACTACATCGTGCCGCTGCAGCTGTGGCGCGATCATCCGAGCCTGCTCAAGGCCCGCGATGGCGGCCTGGGCATCTGGCTGGACAGCGACGAGGAAGCCGAGGAAATCGGCGAAGACGTCGAGCACTTCCAGGTCATCGCCCTGAACTTCCCGGCCTTTACCGACGGGCGCAACTACTCCAACGCGCGCCTGCTGCGTGACCGCTACAAGTTCAAGGGCGAGCTGCGCGCCATCGGCGACGTGCTGCGCGACCAGCTGTTCTACATGGCCCGCTGCGGCTTCGACGCGTTCGCCATCCGTGCCGACAAGGACCCGGAAGACGCGCTGCAGAGCCTGAAGGACTTTTCGGTGACCTACCAGGGCGCCACCGACGAACCGCTGCCGCTGTTCCGCCGCCGCTGATCGTCGCTTGCCGTACGCTCGGCCCGCCTTCTGGCGGGCCGATTCATTTCTGCGCCTGCAAGACGACCCGTCCGGATAGGCCGGGGAAAAATCCGAACGCTCGCTCAGGTTTTCTGATGGCATGCCGATATCAGGACATATCCTTTTCACTCCGCAAGGACAGCGACGATGAGCCCGATCACTTCGGCACTGCGACTGACGCCGATCCAAACGCCACCTGCTCTCGCGCAGAACCTGATCGTTCGCCAACCCGCGAGCGTCGCCAGCGCCCCTGGCACCCAGGTCAGCCTGGGGCAGGACACCCGCATTCCCGACAGCGAGACCTACACCTCGCGAGGCACGCTGGACAGCGCGCAGCCCAGCTACACCTGGGAACAGGACGGACTGGACAAGCTGAGCATGTACATGTTCAGCGCGGTCAAGTCGTCCACCACCGCCGCCCGCTTCCAGGGCCTGGGCAGCGCCCTGGTGGAACAACTGGCGGCCAACGGCGGCCAGCGCGTCTCCCAATCAGCCTTGCAGCTCAACGAGACCGACACCACCGCGCTGAGCCTGCAGCAGGCACGCCTGCGCGAGTTCGCCAGCAATACCGTCACCCTCAGCCTCACCACTGCCTCCGGCGCCACGGTAAAACTGGGCTTGTACAACGGTGAACGGGGCCTGGCGGTCGACGCCGAAGTCCAGGGCGGCGAGCTGAACGCCAATGAGCTCAAGGGCCTGGCCGCCCTGGCCGACGGTTTCCAGTCGGCAATCAACGGCCTGACCCGGCAACCGCCAAGCCTGCAGCTCGGCGCGCTGGTCAAGCTCGACCCGAGCCTGTTCAGCGGCCTGCAGATGAACGCCAAGCTGGATTTGCCCAGCGGTGGGCAACAGACCTTCGACCTGCGTCTGGACGGCTCCACCCGCAGCCTGAAACTCGATGGCCCGAGCGGCCAGGTGCAGCTGGACCTCGATAGCCAGGGTGGCGCGCTGCTGGGCGGCAAGGCCCAGCGCCAGGCCGCCCTGGACAACTACCTGACCCAGTTCGACGAGGCGCAGAAACGCGGCAA
Source organism: Mitsuaria sp. RG (assembly GCF_028369275.1). Lineage (NCBI taxonomy): Bacteria > Pseudomonadati > Pseudomonadota > Betaproteobacteria > Burkholderiales > Sphaerotilaceae > Roseateles > Mitsuaria sp. RG. Next base: position 28,278 of record NZ_JAQMYQ010000037.1, on the reverse strand, counting down.
GGGCGATGCGCAACTGACCTCGCTGCTCAAGGATGCCTTCAGCCAACTGAACAGCATCGACGACAACAGCCCGCGCCCGGCGGGCCACAACGACGCGGTGAACACCTACAGCCGCGCGCTGCTCAGCGGCCTGGCCGACTTCAAGGCCTCGATCGTGCAACCGTCCAGCCGCCTGAATGCGCGGCGCCTGGACGAGGAAGACCGCTTCGCCTACCAGGTGTCGCAATCGACCTCGACCAGTGGCCAGGGCACCACCATCGCCCGTCAGCAACGCCAGGAAGCCAAGCTGGATGCCGCCTGGCATTCGAGCCTGTCGTCCGCGGCCAAGCTGACCGAAGCGGATCCGTTCGACGAGAAGAACTATCGCTACCACACACTCAGCGAAACGGCGAGCAGCACCACCGAACTGGCGTTCGTCGACAACGTGCTCAAGGAAGCCAAGGCCACCCAGGAGGCCACCAGCACCAAGCGCGTACTCACCTATGAGGGTGGCAAGCTCGAGTCCGATGTCAGCACGCCCGAGTCGGTGAGCCGCTCGCGCAACCTGCTGAACCTGCTCGACGATCTGTTCAAGACCGATGAAAAGGCCCGGCGCAACGGCAGCCCGTACGACCTCGACGCACAGCTGGCGGCCCATGCCGGGCTGTGGCAGTTGCAAACCGACCCGGCGAAGATCCACGACTGACCGAGACGCCGCGGCGCAGACAAGCCCGCCCCCGCAAGGACTGCAGGGGCGGGCTTGTCTGCGCTCAGCGCAACGGCACGTAGATGTCCGTCTGCCACTGCTCAAGCGGCGTCTGCGGGTAGATGCTCAGATAATGGAAAAACAGCGGATGATCGCGCAGCTCTTCGCCACTGGCCGGTAGCCAATCGCGGTAGATCGGGTAGATCGTCTCGCCGATATGATCCGGCGAGCCGACATGCCGCACCACGGCGCAACGCCCACCGGGCAGGCCCGACTCCAGCACGCCCTGGGCGTTGGGCGCCACCGCCTCGTGGATTTCTCCACAGATGGCGAAGCGGAAGTCCTCCGGTGCCGTGGTATCCGGGTTGTTGAACGGGATGCCGAAACTGCGGCTGCTGGCCACAGGCGATTGCCCGCTGCTCATGCGCCAGTCGATGAAGCGGCGCACGGTCTCGCTGACCTGGCTGGCCGGCCCGCGATGCTCCAGCGCCGCAAGGCGCACGGCGGCGAAATCGACGATTCGTACCTGCATGGTGATGCTCCTGGAAAAATGAGGGATGGCAAACACCGTGTTCCATACCTGCCAGTCGGGCCGGCGGCGGAACGCGCTGGGCGCGTGCCCGAATGCCCGCCGGAACGCCCGGCTGAAGGCTTCCGGGCTTTCAAAGCCCGCCTCCAGCGCGGCCTCCAGCACCGAGTGCCCGGGCTGGCCGACCAGCCGATGCGCCGCACGACGCAAACGCATCAGCTGCACATAGCGGGCCACCGGCACGCCCACGTAAGCGCTGAACTGACGATGGAAATGGAACACCGAAAAGTGCGCCACCACACTCAGGGCCTCCACCGACAGATCGCCTTCCAGGTTGTCCTGGATGTAGGCGAGCACAGTGTCGAAGCGGGTCTTGTAATGGGCATTGACGGACAAGCTCGGTTGCTCCTGGAATCACGGCAGGCCACAGGTTCGCCGATCCGCCCCTGGGCCCGCCTAGCCGTATTTGCTCAAACATCCCTTGGTAGTCGGGCTTGCCCCGCACCGAGAACAGTACCGACGAATCTCTACTTCCTGGCCTCCAGAATCAAGTTGAACGGTGTCTGCGTCGCCCTGCGGAACTGGCGGAACCCAGCCTCTTCGAACACCGCCCGCAGGCGCGCCTCGCCCGCCTGGGCCCCCAGCCCCAGTCCCACTTCCTGGGACAGCGAGTTGGGCGTGCAGATGAAGGTGGACGCCGCATAGAACAGCCTGCCGACCGGGTTGATGTTGGCATCCAGCGTATCCTCGGCGAACGGCTCGACCAGCATCACCGTGCCGTCGTCCTTGAGCGCCCGATAGGCATGCCGCGCCGCCCCCACCGGATCGCCCATGTCATGCAGGCAATCGAAGAAGCACACCAGGTCCAGGTCGCGGCCGGGGTAGTCCTTGGCCGAGGCCTGCTGGAAGCTGACCCGCTCGGCCACCCCCGCATCGCGGGCCCGCTCGCTGGCAGTTTGCACCGACGGTGCATGGTAGTCGTAGCCGATAAAGCGCGAGGCCGGGAATGCCTCGGCCATGACGATGGTCGAGGCACCGTGGCCACAACCGACATCGGCCACCTGGGCGCCAGCCTGCAGCTTGGCCACCACCCCTTCCAGTGCCGGTAGCCAGTCGGCCACCAGGAAGGTCCGATAGCCCGGCCTGAAGAAGCGCTCGGTACCGCTGAACATGCACGGATGATGATCGCCCCAGGCGAGCGCGCCGTCGCCGCGCATGGCCGCGACCAGCTTGTCCTTGTCATGGAACAGCGCCGCCAGCACCGAGGCACCACCGGCCATGTAGACCGGGGAGTCCTCCAGGGCCAGTGTCATGGCCTGCTCCTGCGGCAGGGTGAACTGCCCGTCGTGATGCACCAGGTAACCCGCCGCGGCCTGGCCATTGAGCCATTCGCGCACCAGCCTTGGCTGGCAACCGGTGCGTTCGGCCAGCGCCTCGGGGGTGACCGGCAGGCTGTCGGCCATGGCCCGGTACAGCCCGAGTTCATCCCCTAGAATGACATTGGCCAGCGTCGCCGCCGCGCCCATGTCGCCCACCAGCTTGCCCATGAATTCCTGAAGCCGTGCCTCGTCCATGACCTGCCCTCCTCTTGCCAGAAGGCCACCGTCGGCGACGTCCGGTCCGGGAGGCGGTGGTCGGATGGATGATCGGGCCGCGTCTGCAACCGACCCGGACTTTAAGTCTAGACCCGCCTGCGCTATCTTCGCCGCGCTGCCGGCAGCCCCGCCAATACCGGACGGCCGCGCCCGCGCAGCGAAGGAATTGCCTGCATGCTCTCCAGCCGTACCCTCGTCCTGATCCTCGGCGTCGCCTTCATCATGCTCGACCAGTGGGTGAAACTGATCGCCCTGGTCGCCCTGAACAACCACAGCTATGTGGTCGGCAACCAGTTCGTCTGGCTCGACCTGGTCCTGAGCCTGAACCCGGGCGCGTTCCTCAGCCTCGGCGCCAGTCTGTCGCCGGGCCTCAAGCAACTGATCTTCGTCGCCGCGGTAGGCGTGGCCTGCTGCTGGGCCGTGACCTGGGCGCTCAGGCACTGGCAGGCAACCCCGGTGAAGGCCGGCGCGGCCTACTTCATCGCCATGGGCGGACTGGCCAACCTGATCGACCGGGTGCTGCGCGACGGGCATGTGGTCGACTACCTCGTGCTCAACCTTGGGCCGCTGCATACCGGCGTGTTCAACCTTGCCGACATCGGCATCATGGCGGGTGCGCTGGTGCTGGCGTTGGGTGCCTGGAAGAAACCGGCCAGGGTCTGATCCCTCTTGCCAGGAGGTCGCGCACCCAGGGGCGTCCGACCTCCAAAATCGCTTGGCCAGATACTGGCCACACAAGCCCAGGAAACTTCCTTCAACTCTCAAGGCCCAGTCCGAGAGCAACTCGAGTTAATTTCACGCTACCTCAGTTTTCCTGCATTCGAGGGCAGCGCATGGACGAAGAGATAAAAGATCAGCATGAGGTCAATTCAGACGTCGCCTACTTCGAGGCTATTGCCGTCGAGAAGTTGTCCCGACTTCTAGCATCGAAGCAGTACGGCAGTTTCCTTACAGATGAAGTCATTGATGCCTTCAAAAATGTCGAAAGCTCAGCCTATGCTGGCAGGCCGCGCAAGCCACGCAGGCTCTCAAACACCTGAGAAATGTGAGCCCTGGTGTCGCGAAGCTATTGATCGCGTTTGGGCCGCCAGGTGCCTGCCGTAACCCTTGCAGCGCCTATGAGATCGAGCGCCGCTCGCGCGGCACATCGCGACGCAAGGCCGCTCCCACATCTGTTTCGGGCCAGTCAATCCTGTGCCATTACCTTGTCCGCCTTGTTGGTCCAGCACGGTTTCAGCGTGGGCACTACTGCCGCCTCGCCTGTCTCAAGACATGCACCAAGGCGGGCAACCATGGCCTGACAGGCTCGGCACGTTGCAACAAATGTGGGAGCAACTGTCTTGCTCAATTTTTAGAATCTGGCGCGATCCCTGTGGGAGCGGGTTTACCCGCGAAGCAGGCGACGCGGTACCTGGCACCGGCTATGCCGGTGTTCGCGGGCAAGCCCGCTCCCACAGCGACCGTGCAGCCCTCAAGCCACGCGCCACGCCTGTGGGCGGCCTTGCGTCGCGATGCGCCGCGCGGGCGGCGCTCGATCTCATAGGCGCTATACCTGTTTCGCCAAGCACCTGAATCGCTATTGCCCTGCAGCCTCCAACCGCTCCAGCAGCGCATCGGCCAACGCCTTGTCGGAGAACGGGTTCTGCCCGGTGATCAACTCACGATCAACCACCACATGGGGCTGCCAGGCCTCGGCATAACTCATGTCACCTCCCGCGCCGGCCATGGCCTTGGCCGGATAGAACTGCAGGCGCTGGTCCTTGAGCGAACCTTCGAACACCTGCTCCTCCGGGTCGGAAAAGATGGTCATGCGATAACCCTGGTAGCTCCAATCTCCGGCTGCCGGGGTTTCGCCACGGGCCAATGCGGCGCGATAGGCGACCGGATCCTGCTGCGCCGACAGCAGCGTGATCGGGCCGTGGCAGATGGCGGCCGTGGGCTTGCCGGCCTGGTGGAAATGACGCAGCAAGGTGCCGACGTCCGGGTTGTTGGCCAGGTCGATCAGCGGCGCATGGCCACCTGGGATGAAGATCCCGGCGTAACGATCCAGATCGCCCGCCAGCACCTCCTTCAACGACAGCGTGTCGCGAATGTCCGGCAGGCTTTCGACCACCTGGCGGATTCGCTGCATCTCGCCGGCATCGCCGCCGAAGTACATCGGGTCGATCGAGCGTTCGTCGACACTCGGCGCATTGCCCCTGGGCGTCACCAGCACCAGCTTGTAGCCGGCCTTGAGCAAGCGGTCGGCGGGCACGCCGAACTCGTTGAGATAATAACCGGTGGGATACTGCTTGCCGTCCTTGAGCGGCAACTGGTTCTCGCTGGACAGCAGCACCAGCACTTCGCCCTTCGCGGCAGCGGCGGCGTGGCCACCCAGCAAGGCGCCGGCCAGCGCCAGCGCAACGGGAGCAATCTTGTTCATGGTCGATTCCTGATTCAGTTGAATGGCGCGATGTCCAACGGACGGGCAAGCTGCACCTGGGTCGGTGCGGCCAGCCAATCGGCGGTGGCGGCGCGGTAGGCCTGGTAATGGGTGCTTTGGCGATGGGCCTCGACGGCGGCCTCGTCGACGTACAGCTCGAACAGATCGAACGCCAGCGTCCCGCCCTCGCGCACGAACAAGTCGTAGCGCAGGTTGCCTGGCTCGGCACGGGAATGCTCGACCATCCGGCGCAGGGCCTGCTCGGTAGCGTCACGGTATTCGGGAAGGGGCTGGATGATGGCGAAAATGGCGATGGTCATGGGCGACTCCCTCAACAGGTTGGGCCCATCCTAACCATCGCGCTATGATTCGATAATTCGAAAGAACTTATTTCTGCGATCCAATATATGAATATCGGTAACAAGGATCTCAACCTGCTGCACCTGTTCCAGGTGCTCTACGAAGAGCGCAGCGCCTCCCGTGCCGCGCAACGCCTGGCGCTCAGCCAGCCGGCCCTGAGCCACAAGCTCAACAAGCTGCGCCACCAGTTTGGCGACCCGCTGTTCGTGCGCGCGCCACGCGGCCTCACGCCCACCCCCAGGGCCCACGAACTGGCACCCGAGGTGCAACGGTTGATCGGGCACCTGCAGGACTTCTTCAGCCGCTGCGACGGCGAGCACTTCCTCGAACGCCCGGTCCAGTTGCACCTGTACAGCACCGACTACCTGGAGCAGACCTTGCTGCCCGGGCTGCTGCCGATTCTTCGTGACCAAGCGCCCAACCTGACCCTGATCACCCACAACACCCGGGGCGACCTGCCCCGCGAGGCATTGGAGAAAGGCACCTGCGACCTGGCCATCGCCGGCTTCTACAGCGACCTGCCGGACACCTTCCACCAGCAGCGGCTGCTCAGCGAGGACTTCGTGGTGCTGGCCGCCGCCGACAACCCGAGGTTGGTCGACGGCCTGACCCTGGAGGCATTCGTGGCCTGCGACCACCTGTTGACGACCTTGACCGGCGATCTCGACGGCCGGGTCGACCAGGCCCTGCGGGCCCTCGGCCAGCAACGTCGGGTGGTAGCCGGGCTGTCCAGCTTCATCGCCCCCACACGCCTGGTGCGTGGCACCGACCTGCTGCTGACCTGCCTGCGCTCGCTGGCCATGGAGGCAGTCGAGCGCGACCCCGGCCTGCGCCTGTATGCCCTGCCCCTGGTGCTGCCGCACGTCGAGGTGATGCAGATCTGGCACGCGCGCACCCACGCCGATCCCTTGCGTGGCTGGTTCCGCCAGCAGGTGTGGGAGGTGGCGCAACAGGTCATTGCACCAGCTGGTTGATCTCGATGATCGGCATCAGCACGGCCATGACGATCAGCAGTACCACCGCGCCCATGACCACGATCATCAACGGCTCCAACAGCGCGGTCATGCCCATGGCGCGGCGTTCGATGTCCTTGGCCAGGCTGTCGGCGGCGCGGTCGAGCATCGGCGGCAGGTTGCCGGTCTTCTCGCCGCTGGCGATCAGGTGGATGAGCAGCGGCGGAAAGACCTTCTCCACCGCCAGCGCCGAAGCCAGCCCGGCGCCCTCGCGCACCCGCGCCGTGGCCTCGTTGACGCACTGGTCGAGGCGGTCGTTGCCCAGGGTCTGGCGCGCCGCCTCCAAAGCCCGCAACAGCGGCACCCCGGCGCTGCCGAGGATCGCCAGCGTGGAGGCGAAACGCGCCGTGTTCAGGCCCAGCACGAAGCGTCCGAACAATGGCAGGCGCAGGATCCGCCCATGCCATGCCAGGCGCGCCGCCGGCGCGCGCAGATAGACCCGCCAGCCCCAGAACGCCCCAGTCATCAGGGCGAAGCACAGCACACCCCATTCGCGCACGAAGTCACTGGCCGCCAGCATGGCCAGGGTCAGCCCGGGCAGGTCCTGGCGCGCCTGGGTGAAGGCGCTGACCACCTGCGGCACCACGTAGCTGAGCAGGAAGATGACGATACCCACCGACACCAGCCCCACCACCCCGGGGTAGATGAAGGCCGTGAGGATCTTGCCGCGCAGGGTGTTGCGGTCTTCGATGTAGTCGGCCAGGCGCTCCATCACCTGGGCCAGGTCGCCGGATTCCTCGCCCGCCGCCACCAGCGCCCGGTAGATCTCGGGGAAATCCCGCGGCCGCTCGGCCAGGGCATCGGCCAGGCGCATGCCGCTGCGTACATCGCCACGCACCGCGCCCAGCAACTGCGCCACATGCTTGCGTTCGGCCTGCTCCAGGGTCGCACCCAGCGCCGCTTCCAACGGCAGGCCGGCGGCCAGCAGGCTGGCCATCTGACGCGTGGCCCAGGCCAGGTCGCCGTCGGACAGCTTCGCGCCGAACAGACCATTGCCCTGCCCGGCCGCGGCCTGGGCCTCGACCTCCAGGGTGGTCAGGCCCAGGGCACGCAGCTGGGCCATCGCCGCCGCCGGGCTGTCGGCTTCGAGCAGGCCCTTGACTACGCGGCCCTGGGCATCGGCGGCTTCATAGCGATAGCGATTCATCAGGCGTCCCGTGTCACGCGCAGGATCTCTTCCAGGCAGGTGCTGCCACTGTCGACCCAGCGCTGGCCGTCCTCGCGCATGCTGCGCATGCCGTTGCGCCGGGCGGCGGCGCGCAGGACCTGTTCGTCCGCGCCCTGATGCACCAGGCTGCGCACCTCGTCGTCCACGCAGAACAGCTCGTGGATGCCGGTACGACCGCTATAGCCGCAATGGTTGCAGTGCGCACAGCCCACCGCACGGTACTGCCCGGGCGTGGCCGGGTCGGGCTCGCGACAGTGCGGGCACAATCGGCGCACCAGGCGCTGGGCCAGTACCCCGAGCAGCGCCGAGGCCAGCAGGAACGGCTCGACCCCCATGTCGACCAGGCGGTTGACCGCCGACACCGCGTCGTTGGTGTGCAGGGTGGCCAGCACCAGGTGCCCGGTCAGCGAGGCCTGCACGGCGATCTGCGCGGTCTCCAGGTCGCGGATCTCGCCGATCATGATCACGTCCGGGTCCTGGCGCAGGATGGCGCGCAGGGCCACGGCGAAGCTCATGTCTATACGCGCGTTGACCTGGATCTGGCTGATGCCCGGCAAGTCATATTCCACCGGATCCTCCACGGTGAGGATGTTGCTGACGCTGGCGTCCAGCCGCGCCAGCGCGGCGTACAGGCTGGTGGTCTTGCCCGAGCCGGTGGGGCCGGTGACCAGCACGATGCCATGGGGCTGGCGGATGAGCTGGTCGAGCCGCGCCAGCAGGCCTGCGTCCATGCCCAGTGCTTCCAGGCGCAGGCGTCCGGCCTGCTTGTCGAGCAGGCGCATCACCACCCGCTCGCCATGACCGGTGGGCACGGTGGAGACGCGGATATCGATGGGTCGCCCGGCCACGCGCAGGGCGATGCGGCCGTCCTGGGGCAAGCGCTTTTCGGCGATGTCCAGCTGCGCCATGATCTTGATCCGCGACACCAGCGCGCCGTGCAGCGCCTTGCGCGGCGAAACCACGTCGCGCAGGGTGCCGTCGACCCGGTAGCGCACCAGGCAATGGCTCTCGAACGGCTCGATATGGATGTCGCTGGCCTGGTCGCGCGCGGCCTGGGTGAGCAAGGCGTTGATCATGCGGATCACCGGCGCGTCGTCCTGGGCCTCGAGCAGGTCGGTGACTTCCGGGATGTCCTGCAGCAGGCGATCCAGGTCCACCTCGTTCTCCGCCGCGCCCACCACCGCCGCCGCGCTTCCGGTGTCGGCGTAGGCACTGACCAGCAGCGCGTCCATCTGCGCATCGTCGAGCGCCTCGACCAGCACCTGGCCATGGCGCCTGCGCACTTCGGCCACTGCCCAGGCCGGGCTCGACGGGCAGCGCGACAGCACCGCACCGGCCTCGCCATCCACCTGCAGCACCAGGCGTTGGGCCTTGGCCCAGGCGTATGGCAAGCGGCTCAACGCGCCACCTCGTCCACCGGCACCGCGCGGATCGCGGCCCGTGGTGCGCGCAGCGCCGCCGGCTGGGCGCGGCCCTGGTCGGGCACGCCCTGCTCCACTGGCGGCAACAGCGGCATGTCCATGTCCGGCAAGGCCCAGGAATGCTCGGGCTTGAGGCTGCCCTGGGCGCGGCGGATGAAGTCGTAGCGGTTCAGGGTGATGCTGCGCCCGACCGCCGCATCGCGCACGATGTAAGGGCGCAGGAACACCATCAGGTTGGTCTTGTTGCTGGCGCGGCGCTCGCTGCGAAACAACGCACCGACCCCCGGCAGCCCGGACAGCCACGGAATGCCCTCGTTGGTCTGGGTGTAGCCGTCCTGCAGCAGGCCGCCCAGGACCATGATCTGGCCATCGTCGAGCAGGATGCTGGTGTCGATGGCGCGCTTGTTGGTCACCGTGCCGGCGGCGCTGGAGGCGCGCTGGTCGACGCTGCTGACCTCCTGGTAGACGTCCAGCTTGACCGTGCCGCCCTCGGAGATCTGCGGACGCACGTTCAGCCGCAGCCCCACCTCCTCGCGCTGGATGGTCTGGAACGGGTTGTTGCTGTTGCCGCCGCCGTCGGTGACGTACTGGCCGCTGACGAAGGGGATGGTCTGGCCGACGAAGATGCTCGCCGCCTCGTTGTCCAGGGTCAGCAGGTTGGGTGTCGACAGCACGTTGCTGCCGCCCTTGCTCGTCAGCGCACGGGCCAGCACCTTGAGGTCGAGCACCTCGCCGATGCCCGGGATTTTCACCGTGCCATCGACCACCCCCACTGACAGCCCCTTCGGCAGCACGTCGATGCTGCTGGGTCCCTTGACCAAGCCGCTGCCGCCGAGGTTGGCGCCGCCAAACACGCCATTCTTGCCGAGGTTACCGGCCTGCCACTGGATGCCGAACTCGTTGGCGTCGTCTTCACCGACTTCGACGATCAGGCTTTCCACCACCACCTGGGCGCGGCGCTGGTCGAGCTGGTCGATGACTTCGCGCAGGCTGCGGTACAGCGGCTCGGGCGCGGAAATCAGCAAGGTGTTGGTGGTCTTGTCGGCCTGGATGGTCGCGCCACCGGCGGAGAACGCGGTGCCCTGGTCGTTCTGCTGGGTGGTGCTGCCATAGCCGTTCGGTGTCGTGCCGGCGCCCTGGCTGCTGCCACGGCTGCTGCTGGCGTTGTTGTTGGCGCTGTTGCCTTGCGTGCTGCTGCCATTGCCGTTGGCGCCGTTGCTACTGCCGCCAGTGAGCATGCCGCCTCCACTGAGCAGCGCACGCGTGGTGTCGTTGCCGGCAGTGTCACTCTCGCCGGTCAGCAGCCCGCGCAGGCTCTGCGCCAGCTTGTCGGCCTGGGCATTGCGCAGGTACACCACATGCAGGTTGCCGGCGCTGTTCTGGGCGTTGTCGAGCTTGTAGATCAGGTCGCGGGCCAGCTGAGTGCGCTCGGGGCTGCCGGAGCGGATCACCACGCTGTTCGAACGCGGGTCGCCCAGCACGCTGATCTTCTGGGTCGGGTCGCTGCCCTGGCTGTCGAGCAGTTCATTGACCATGCCGGCGATGTCGCTGGCGATCCCATTGTTGATCGCCACCACATCGGTGTCGATGGCCGTGGGAATGTCGACCCGGTCGAGGATCTGCGCCACCCGCTCGAGGTTCTCGGCGTAGTCAGTGACGACCAGGGTGTTGTTGCCGGGGTAGGCATTGATCGGGTTGTCCGGCGAGACGATCGGGCGCAGCACCGGGATCAGGTTGACGGCGTTCTCGTATTGCAGGCGGAAGGTGCGGGTGACCATGCCGTTGCCGGCGTCGCGGTTCCCCGTCACCAGTGCGCCGCCGAGCAGCTTGGCATCGGCCTGCGGTACCACCTGGGCCACACCGCCGACGTCGACCACGCTGAAACCCTGCATGCGCAGGGCCGACAACAGCATGCCATAGGCTTTGCTGGCGGGCACCTCGCCCTCGGAGACCAGGGTCAGCTGGCCCTTGACCCGCGGATCGACCAGGAACTGACGCCCCGTGGCACGGGACAGGCCGCGTACCACCGCCTGAATATCGGCGTCGACGAAGTTCAGCTGTACCGGCTGGTCACCCAGTGGATTGGCCTGGGGCGGCGTCGCCACGGCGCGGCTGTGGCGCTGACCGACCCGAGGGCCAGGCTGACGCGTTGCCGGGCGGGTCTGCGCCTCGGGCTGCGCACGATGATCCAGCCCGGCCGACGAGGCGCCGGCCTCGGCCAGCGGGCGGCCCAGCTCGCTGCTGGCCAAGGGGCGTTGCACGCTTGGTGCGCTGGCGCAGGCGCTGAGCGCCAGGGCCAGGAGCAAGGGCGCGAACGGCAGTCGCGGTGAACGGAGGGACATCATGAAGGGTCCTTAGCGCCATGCGCCTGATCCATGCGAAGAGTTCCGGAGAAGGTCACCGGGCTGCCCGGCTCGGCAGCCGGATCGCGGCGCAGCGCCAGTTGGCCGGTGTCCAGGCCGAGCCGTGGCGGCACGCTCTGCAGCCAGGCCATCGCCGCTTCGGCCGGGGCCCGGTGCCAGCTCAGGCGCCAGGCATCGCCCTCGGCATCGAGTTGTGAGTGTTCTTGCAGGCCTGCCTGCTCCAGGCTTTGCCGCAATGCCAGGGCGATGTCTGCTGGGCGCTGCGCCAGTCGCTCGCCGAGCAGTGCGTCGAGCGCCTGGGCCTGGCCGCGCAGCTTGGGTGTCTCGGCTTGCCAGTGGTCGATCCGGGCCAGGGCCGGCTGGACCAGCACCTGCCAGCAGAACAGCACGCCGAGCAGACCGCCGCCCAGGGCGACGGCGCGGCGCTCCCGCGCGGCCAGGGCCTGCCAGCGTTGCCGCCCCTGCGCACGCAGGGTAGCCAGGCGCGCCTTAATCGACATGGGCCAGCTCCTCGCCAGACGAATTGGCCGCTCGCAGTGTCCAGCCCTGCCCGCTGGCCTGGCCGTCGATGCCACGGGCGGCAAGATCAGCCTGCCAGGCGCTGTCCGCCGGGACCTTGCCGCCGTCGGGCAAGGGGGTAATACGCAGCTGGCCATCCTGGTAATCCATGGCCTCGACATTACCGGCCAGGAACGGCATGACCTGCCCGGCACCCTCCAGCAATGCCGTCAGCCCCGCCGCCGCGCTACCCTGCCCGCCCTGCAGTTGCTGGCGCGCCTGCTGCAACGGGTTGAGCACCACCGGCAACTGCGGGAAGGCCGTGCGCACCTGTGTGACCATGCGGGTACGCAATGCTTCGCCCTCTCGAATCAGGTGCGCGGCGTAAAGATTAAGGCCCAGGCACCAGACCAACGTTGCCGCCGCCCAGATGCCCAACGTGCGCCCCCAGGCCATCGGCTTCGTCGGCCCGGCCAGCCCGCCGCACAGATCCGCCGCCGACAGGGCATCGTCCTGTCGGGCGTACAATCCAGCCGGCCTGATGCCATCGGCCTGCAACCACGCCTGCAGCCTCGCCAGTTCCGTCAACCCGAGCCAGGCCACCGCGACCTGCCCATCGGCCCGACGCGGCCCATGCGCGACATGGACCTGCCCGGCATCACCCAGTACCAGCCCCTGCACCGCGCAGCACACGGCCGACGTAAGGCGCTTGCCGGCCAGGGGTGGCATGGCGATCTCCAGGGCCAGGCTATCCTGCTCGTGCAGGTGCAGACGCCAGGGCGCGCCCTTGGCCTGCCGAAGCAACTGTCCACGGCTCGCCTGCCCGTGCCGATCAGCCAGGCGATACTCCAGCACCGACGCCTCGTCCAGTTCGGCCAGCGGTGCCAGCCATACCTCCATGACCGTGCTCATGCGCCCACCCGGCGCCAGATGACATCCGGCAACTGCCCCTCGCGCTGGCGCAGCAGCGCCTGCAGGGGAAGCTCGCGACTGCCCAGGCGCGCCAGGCCATGCAGGCGGAACCAGTCGCTGTTGATCCCCACCCGGACGTTGGCCATGGCCAGGGATGGCATGCGCAGGCGATTGACGAAATCGCCGCGATTGATGAACCAGCGCCCGCCGTCACGTTCAGCCACCAACGCCGCGGCCTGCTGCAACGACAGGCCCGGCACCTGAGCGGCAAGCACTTCGGCACTGGCGGTGTTGCCGTTGACCCAGGTCAGCGCCGGCAGCACCGTGACGAACCGGCGCAGGCGCTTCAGGGCTTCGCCATCCATGCCCTTGAGCCCGGCCAGGGCCTCGACGCTGCGCAGCATCGGGCGCCTGGCCGGCAACGCTTCGTCGGCGCTGGCCGGTGAAGTCGCACGGCCGCTGGCCAGGCCCAAGCCGGCATTGGCGGGAGTGGCCAGCGGACGCTGTGGGTAGCTATCGATCACCTGCCCGGCAATGGCCGTGGCCAGTCGCTCATTGACCCCTATCAGCGCGCACAGACGCTGGAAGGTCGCCAACGCCTCGACGTCCACCTGGCCATCGACCACCAGGTTGCGCAGGTTGAACTTGCCCTGCTCGTCCTCCAGTTGCCCGTCGAAACGCACGCTGGCGGACGGCACATCGCGCATCGGGCGTGACCAGGGCTGGCCGCCGCGCACCAGCGGATCGCGCAGGCGCTGTTCGAACAGCACCTGGCGGCTAAGCTGCAAGCCGCCTTCCAGGGCCCATTGGCCTTGCAATGCCAGCTGGCGATTCTCCACCTGACGGGTCAGCAAGCCCTGACGCTCGATCATGCCGGCGGCAATCACCGCCACTACCGCAGCGATCAGCAACGCACTGATCACGGCCATGCCCTCCTGGCGCGCCATGGCCGGTCACAACTGCCAGGAGCCGAGGTCGGCATTCACCCCATCGCCGCCGGCCTGGCCGTCGGCGCCCAGGGAGAACACATCGATCTCGCCGTTGGCGCCCGGGTTCAGGTACTGGTACGGGCGCCCCCATGGGTCGTTGGGCAGGCGGTCGAGGTAGGCGCGCCATTGGCCGTCCTTGGCCTGGGCCGGTTTTTCCACCAGCACCTTCAGGCCCTGGTTCTGGTTGGGGTAGGCGCCGTTGTCCAGCCGGTACAGCTTGAGTGCCTGCATCAGCCCGCCGATGTCCTGGCGCGCCGCAGTGGCGCGGGCCTGGTCGGGGCGATCAAGCACCTTGGGCACCACCATCGCCGCGAGAATCCCGAGGATCACCACCACCACCATGATCTCGATCAGGGTAAAGCCTTGCTGGCGGATACGCTGGGCGGGCATGTTGCGGCGGTCGATCTGCATCTCGGCATTCCTTGCGTGAGTTCGAATCGGGGGCCGATTGTGGCAAGCCGGTATGTCACGGATATTGAAAAAGCTCGGGAGTCGGCGTCGTCAAACCGTCATCGCACCGCTCTACAGTGCCGCTTTGGCCTGCGCGAATGGAGTTCCCGTGCGCACCACCGAGGACGGTTTCACCCTGATCGAAGTGCTGGTGGCGCTGACCATCGTCGCCGTGGCCATGGCCGCCGCCGTGCGTGCCACCGGGTTGATGACCCAGGGCAACGGGCTGTTGCGCGACAAGGGACTGGCCCTGCTGGCGGCCCAGGGGCGCCTGGCCGAACTGCGCCTGGAGGGCGGCGCGAAGGCAGGCGTCAGACAGTTCGAATGCGACCAGGGGCGTTTGCGCCTGCGCTGTGAGCAACGCTTGTCGCGTGCGCCGGGGGCGATGCTGGAAGTGTCGCTGCAGGTCTTCGACCGCCAGCGCGAAGGGCCGGCGCTGGCGCGATTGCAGACATTGGTGGGTCAGTGAATGTGAATCGGACGCCTTCGTGAGAGCGAACTCGTGGGAGCGGGCTTGCCCCGCGATAGCGCTCGCCCAGGCAATCGCTATCGCGGGGCAAGCCCGCTCCCACCGCATCCTTACAGCCAGGCCTTCAGGGATGATCCTTACAGCGAGGCGCGCACCTCAGGATGCCCCTCCTCCACCCGCGCCGCATACCGCTGCGCCAGCACCGCGCAGACCATCAGCTGGATCTGATGAAACAGCATCAACGGCAGGATCATCGCCCCAATGCCGCCCCCCACGAACAACACCTGCGCCATGGGCACGCCTGTCGCCAGACTCTTCTTGGAACCAGCAAACAGGATGGTGATGCGGTCCTCGACATTGAATCCCAGCAGCCGCCCGAGCAAGCGCGTGCCCAGCAACACCACCGCCAGCAGGATACCGCACACGGCGAACAGCCCGGCCAGGTGCTGCGGCGACACCGTATGCCACAGACCGGTGACCACCGCTTCACTGAAGGCGGTGTAAACCACCAGCAGGATCGAACCCTGGTCCACCACCTTCAGCCAACGCGCATTGCGCTTGACCCAGGCGCCGATCCAGCGGCGGGCGACCTGCCCGGCGACGAAGGGCACCAGCAACTGCAGGGTGATCTTCAGCACCGCGTCCAGCCCGGAGCCGGTGTCGCCCGAGGCGCCCAGCAACAGCATCACCAGCAGCGGCGTCAGGAAGATCCCCAGCAGGCTCGAGGCCGCCGCGCTGCAGATCGCCGCCGGCACGTTACCCCGGGCCAGCGAAGTGAAGGCGATGGCCGACTGCACCGTGGCCGGCAAGGCGCACAGGTACAGCACGCCCAGGTACAGCTCGTTGCCCACCAACGGCACGAACAGCGGCTTGAACGCCAGGCCCAGCAACGGGAACAGCACGAAGGTGCAGGAGAACACCAGCAAATGCAGGCGCCAGTGACCGGCACCGGCGATGATCGCCTCGCGCGACAGCTTGGCGCCATGCAGGAAGAACAGCAGGCCGATGGCCAGGTTGGTCAGCCAGCCGAACAGCACCGCCCCCTCGCCGGAGCACGGCAGCACGGTGGCGATGAACACCACCCCGAGCAGGGCCAGGGTAAAGTTGTCGAACAGCATCCGTAGATATCTCATCACAGTTTCCGTCTTGTCTTTGTGCAAGCCTGGACGATAAGGTCTTGGCCCTTGTGCCGCTAACGCCGGAACCCCTGTCGGTGTCGCCCAACGGACACCTCGCTTCGCCACGCCCCTGATCCACGACAAGGAACGCCCCACCATGAAACGCCCCCCACGCCTGCTGCTGGCCGCCACCCTGATGCTGGCCGCGCCGCCGCTGCTGGCCAACGACCTGCAAGCCACCGTCGATGACGTGATCCCGGCGCTGATGCGCGAGCGAGGCATCGCCGGCATGGCCGTGGCGGTGTATGCCAACGGCCAGTCGCATTACTTCAACTACGGTCTGGCCGACAAGGCCAGCCGCCAGGCAGTGAGCCGCGACACGCTGTTCGAGGTCGGTTCGGTGAGCAAGACCTACACCGCTACCCTCGCCGCCCTGGCCAGCGCCGAAGGCAAGCTCGACTTGCAGGCCCCTGCCAGCCGCTACCAGCCGGCCCTGGCCAAAGCCTCGATCGGCAGCGCCAGCGTGCTGGAACTGGGGGCCTACAGCGGCGACTGCCTGCCCTTGCAGTTCCCCGATGAGGTGCAGACGCCGGCCCAGACCCTGACCTGGTTCCAGCACTGGCAACGCCGCTTCGCGCCCGGTACCCACCGCTGCTACTCGAACCCCAGCCTGGGCCTGTTCGGCGACCTCGCGGCCCGCGCCCAACAGCGGCCGTTCGCCGAACTGATGACCCAACAGGTGCTGCCCCGCCTTGGGCTCAAGCACACCTATCTGGAGGTGCCGGCCAGTGCCCGCGGGCTCTACGCACAAGGCTACGACGCCAACGACAAGCCGGTGCGGGTCAACCCGGGCCCCTATGCCGAGCAGGCCTATGGCATCAAGACCAGTGCCAGCGACCTGCTGCGCTATGTGCAGTTGCAGCTGCAACCGGACACCCTCGACCCGGTCATGCGCAAGGCCATCGCCATCACCCAGTCCGGTTACTTCCAAGTCGGCGCGATGACCCAGGGTCTGGGCTGGGAGCGCTACCCCTACCCGGTCAGCCTCGACACCCTGTTGGAATACAACGGCGACAAGATCATCCGCGGAGAAAACCCGATCCAGGCGCTGAACCCGGCGCTGCCCGCCGAGCCTGCCGCCTGGTACAACAAGACCGGCGCCACCGGCGGCTTCGGTGCCTACGTGGCATTCGTGCCGTCCAGGCAGATGGGCATCGTGCTGCTGGCCAACCGCAACTACCCCAACGAAGAACGCGTGCGCGCCGCGCAACGCATCCTTTCCAGCCTGGAGCCGTGACATGCTGAAGATCCTTGGCAAGGCCTCGTCGATCAACGTACGCAAGGTACTGTGGACCTGCGCCGAACTGAACCTGCCGTTCCAGCGCGAAGACTGGGGCAGCGGCTTTCGCACCACCGACACGCCCGAGTTCCTGGCGCTGAATCCCAACGCCATGGTGCCGGTGATCGTCGATGGCGACTTCGTGCTGTGGGAGTCCAATACCATCCTGCGCTACCTGGTCAACCAGTACGACGGCGAGGCGCTCTACCCCGGCGCCCCCCGCGCCCGCGCCGCGGTGGACCAATGGCTCGACTGGCAGGCCACCGACCTCAACGACGCCTGGCGCTACCCGTTCATGTCGCTGGTGCGCCAGTCGCCGGCGCACCAGGACCCCGCGCTGCTGGCCGCCAGCAGCGCCCAGTGGACGGCCAGGATGCGCCTGCTCGAAGCACGCCTGCAGGCCACCGGCGCCTATGTCGCCGGCGACGCCTTCAGCCTCGCCGACGTGGCCATCGGCCTGTCCCTCAACCGCTGGCGGCGCACGCCCCTGGAGCACCCCGAGTTGCCGGCGCTGGAGGCCTATCATGAGCGGCTGCGCCAACGCCCCGGCTACCTCGAGCACGGCGACAACGGACTGGCGTGACAGAACCGGCAGGATTGTCCGACAAGATGTAGTGAGCAAAAATAATCACTACAAACCTGTTGACGCCCTTCCCGCGCCTTGTGCATGATGAGGCCGTCTCCCCGATCGGGAGCGGTGGCAAGGGTGTTCCAGACGGCCTGCGCGGTAACGCAGGCCGTCCGTGGAGAGGGAAACTGCCCAGAAGGCAGCGTGAGAAAGCCCCTGTTGCGATGCTGCTGTAGCAGCCTTGGTTAGCGCGCTACATGGTGTGGCGCCGAATGTGAACTTCAGCCGAACTTCACCAACGAATGAGAGTAATGGGGGCTTTATGATGAACTTGAACAACAATCCAACCATCGACCAATTGGCCCGGCTGTTCGCCGCACGCAAGGACAGCCTCGACGACCACCTGCTGTGGGTCAGCCAGTCCGGCGAGGTCCGTCTGGATCGCCTGCCGCCGAACACGGTTGAAGCCGAATTCGAATCGCACATGCCCAGCATGCGCGCCCGCTTCAAGGTCTACCGCCGTGGCCAGGGCTACGTCGGCAGGAAGGCCGCCGCCGACACTTCCTTTGTCGGTCGCGTGCTGCAGACCCTGCAACAAGAATGGCCCGCCGCCCGCGAGCGGCAGGCAATCAAGGTGATCGACTCGCTGAACTGAATGCCTCGGCAGTCCACCGTTGCTTGAGCCCGGCCCGCAAAGGCCGGGCTTTTTCATGCCTGATGGCCAGCCCTTTCACAGGCAACCGATCCGCAGACTGTTGTACCATCCCGCGCCTTTGATCAAGGAAGACGCGCCATGCGCCGTTTGCTGTTCCTGCTGTTGCTCCTCAGCCTGACCTCCTGCGCCCCGCGCCTGCCCTCCCCGCCGCCTCCCGAACCCGCCGCCCCGCCCCTCACCCTGCTCGATCACGGCCGCTTCCGGCTCTGGTACGACTGTCAGCGCGGCGAGCCGCACCGCTTCGCGTTCACCCTATGGAAAGACCAGGGCCATTTGCAGCGCATCGACAACTTCCGTATCGACCGTAGTCTGCCCGAGGGCTGCAGGGGTCAGTTCTCGGCCAAGGCTTACTCGACTCCCAAGGGTTACCACCGCGGACACCTGGCGGCCAACAATCATTTCGACGACGACCGCGTGGCGATGGATGCCTCCAACCTGATGAGCAACATCGTTCCGCAACTGGCTTCACACAACAGCCGCACCTGGTACCAGACCGAGCTGCTCACCGAGTGCTACCGCGACCTGCACCCGGTGACGGTGATCGGTGGCGTGGTGTTTGGTCATGCCGGCGCGGCACTGGACAACGACGCCTTTGTCACGTCCCACGGCATTGCCACGCCCGAGGTGTTCTGGAAGGTGCTGCTGACCGAGGATGACCAGGGCAAGCCCCAGGTCATCGCCTGGTGGATCCCGCACCAGGCCGGGCTGGGCACCGACCTCGACCCATACCTGCGCAGCGTTCGTGAAATCGAGGCGTTGCTCGGCCCGGGCGAGGCACCGATAGAGGTGCCGGAGGCCCTGAAAGACCAGCGCCCGGTCCAGACTTGGCCAATACCGGCCGGCTGTGATCGACAATAAACCGGTCGACGGACAGGCTTGAGGGAGGCAAGAAATGGCGTAAAGCCATCACTCAACGTATGCTGCCCGCTCGCGAACGGCCCCGATTGCCGATCCCAGGAAAGGATTCTCCATGCGTACCCGACTGCACGACTTCGACTACGATTGCCCCCTCTCGATCCTCATCGGCGAAAACGGCAGTGGCAAGAGCCAGGCCCTTGCGGATATTGCCGAGGCCTACATCAGCAAGAACCGCACGGTCATCGCCATTGCCAACTGCCCGTTCGACAAGTTCCGTGACAAGGGCAAACGCTACTTCTTCATGGGTGGCCGCTATGGCCAAACCTTCCTCTCGATCGCGCTGCAACGTGTCATCGCGTCGATCAAGGAACCTTCCGATACCCGTTTTCTGATCGGTAAGGTACTTGAGCGCCTGGGATATGAGCCTCGCATGGGCATCTGCCAGGAGAACGCCAAAGCTCGAATCGACTGGTTCGACCTAGGAAGCAGCCAGTCTTCCGAGAGTCTCTCGCGGTATTCGGACAAAGGGGCGTGGACACTCAATCTGTACAAGGACGAACTACGCAACTGGCCGGCGATATTCCTGCACAAGGGCAACGAACAATTCCCGCTGGAGCAGGCGAGCTCCGGTGAGATCCAGTTGATCACGACCCTGGCCTTCATTGCTTCCCACATCGACAAAGATGCGGCGATCCTGATCGACGAACCGGAAAACAGTCTTCATCCACGTTGGCAGCATGACTACATCAAGAGGCTGTTCGACCTCTTTCACTACCACAGGCCCAGGGTGGTCATCGCAACCCACTCACCGGTCATGGTCACCACCGCGCCCCACGCCGAAATGCCCTGGCAGGCCTATGCCGTCAAGGACAACGCCCCCCGCCCCCTGGACTGTGGCGACGAAGGCATGGAGCAAGTGCTATGGGACGTGTTCAGGATGCTGACGCCACGCAGCGCTTTCCTGTCCCACCATATGACCACCCTGCTGCACCGCCGGCAGCAGGGCATGCTGACTGAACAGTTGTTCCACCGTGAGTTCGATGAATTGGAAGCCGCCGCCGCACATGACGGCAAGCAACTGCTGCTGATTCGCAAGGCGAGGATGCTCGTATCATGACCACATTCACCTACACGATGGATGAGCACCTGAGTATCGCCAGGGCACTACAGGTCGGCACCAGACCTCGCCCTTCGGCCAGAGAAATCTGGGAATCCGCCCATGTAGCACCGATCAAGCGACGGCTCAAGGCGCACAAACGCCGTGAACAAGGCGAGCGCTGCTGTTATTGCCAGAGACCTATTGGCGGCGAGTACAACATGGTGCTGGATATAGAGCATGTATTGCCAAAGAGCCAGTTCAATCATTGCATCTTCGACCTGCCGAACCTGGCGGTGGCATGCGCCAAATGCAACAGGAAGGTCAAGCGCGCACGACTGGACTTCATTGACCCGGCATTGCTGCGCATCCCCAGAATGCACAAGAGCCTACTGTTCAACCCGGATCATTACCGCATTGCTCACCCGAACCTGACCGATGCCTACAAGCATCTTTCCATAAACGTTCACCTGGTCGGACGGAGCACCTTGTTTCACTACGACCTGATCACCCCCATGGGCAAATACATGTACGACTTTTTCGAACTCCATGAGTTCGAGGCCGAATCCATCAGCCACGCCCAGGGCATACCCGCCCCGGTGAACGAAGACCTGCACGAACAGATCAAGGCAATTGAGCGGGAGATCTACGGTTGAACGCAGCGGCCTCGCTGCGCAGCGCCATCGACTGGTAAAGACTCGCGTAGCGTTCCAGCAAGACCCTGGTTTGCAGCAAGTGCACGGACAATGGCGGGTCCCAGGCTGGGGTCGCTTCCAGTGCATGCACCTCGAAGGCGCGACCCGGCAGCCACATTTCCAGGGCAATGGGCGGTTCGCCCGACGCAGTCGCGGATAGATGACAGCGCAGCAGCAAAGCGTAGATTTCCAGGTTGGTGAAGTCCCGTTCCTCCTTGGTCGGTGGCTCGTCCTCTTTCTCCTTCGGCCGCTGCCAAAGGGGTTGCGGGTAATACTTGAAGTCGACCACACGCCACCGCTCGCCAGCGTTCACCACCAGGTCGGGGCGCCGATGCAGATGGTTGCGCGAGAACACCAAGCGCTGCGCCTTTCGCCAGCGCGCCATGTCCCTGGGACCGCACACCCCGCGTGGCAGATGTTCGAAGTCACAGTTGTGGATGGTGGTGTCGGCATTTTCGGCCAAGGCATGACACAGGCACATCGACTCCCATACCGCCCAGAATCCTTGAACGCCCCAAACCAGGCCAGGTGACTGCTCCACGCTGCTCGCACCCTGCAGGTAGCGCGCCAGGGCATCATGCAACCGGCAGTAGGTGGCATCCCTTGGCGCGGCCTGGCGGTCGATTCGCCACAACAAGTGGCTAAGCCGCTCGCGGCAGTGCTTGATCTGCTCGGCATCACCCAGGTAGAGCGAGTCGTCTGCCGCCAGGTAGCGGTGCTGGAAGTCCTCCGCCAGGGCGATTCCATCACGGAAGAAACTGCCCCAGGCGCACTGAAGGTCCACCTGCAGCAGGTGCTGGTAGAAGTCCCGTGCCAGAAAACAATAGAGCCCCACGATTGCCTGTTTGCCCAGGCCCATTGTCCGACGCATGCCTGGTACCCGGTCCAGATACGGGATGTCGCCTTCGTCGAAGAGCGCACGGGACAGGTACCGGTCGAGTCGCTGGACGTCCTGAGGAGACGTCATGCCAGGATGCGCATGCAAGGACACTATGCTGCGAGGGTCCACCTCATCGAACAGCTCGTCGAATGCCAGCATGTCGACAAACCCCGCCCCCTTGCCCGCTGCCTGCGCGCCACCTTTGCCATGCCGCTCCACGCCATCCCTGGCCGCCATGATGCGCTCGCCATGTCCGGTGCGGCGAAACACGGCAAACATGCGGTAAAGCAGCGAAAAGACTGCGGTAGGTGATAACCCGCTGCAGTCGAGACCGTGAGGCACCTTGAGCAGAGTGCGTCCTTCGGCGCTCAGGAACAGGCCAATGTCCTTATCGCCTTCGACGATTTCAAGCGCTTCGCATAGCATCCTGGCTCAAGACTCCTCGCCTTTGGCATTGGCTGAAGGAGGCTTCATCAGGTTGTCGAAGAAGGTATCGAGACGATCAACGAACTGGTCGAACGTGCGCAACGTCTGTCGATTCATGCCGACCAACTCTGCAAGAGGCGTCTTGTCGCGCGCGTAGACATTGTCCCAAAGGTAGAGGCACAACTTGCCGGCGATATCGGCTCGCTGAATACAAGGCTCATCGACTTCCGCCTCCAACTCCTGCAGCGCATCCAGGAACTTCAGGATGGTGAGCCCTTCACTACCGGCGTCCGCCTTGGTCAGGTAGTAGGGATAAATGCCGCTGCCTTCGGAAAGAATGGCCTTGAACTTGCGTTTTGCGCCCACATCGTAGCCGGCCAGTTTCAGGATCCTGTCCTGCGTCGCCTTGCTGCAGTTTCTGGTGAATGCCAAGACGTTGTTTTCGAACGACGCACTGTTATCACCTCCGGCCCCAGACTCCGTGACGCTATTGGCAAGCGATCGCAGCCTGTGCCAGGCATCTGCGTCCTGAAGCTCGTGTACCTTGCCTTTGCGGGGCGGGCGCGCCTTGATGAACCATGGCCCGACCAGCTTGTCATCCAGTTGGGGCGCCGTGCAGGTCTCGCGGATGAAGTCATTCAGCACCTTGAGAAATGCCTCCCAACGAACCGGTTCGGCCGACGGAATCAAGGCATCGGCCTGGATGCGTTCCTCATCCGACTCGCCCAGGTGGACCCGACAAAACTCGAAATGCCAGCGGCGCTTGAATGCCGAGTCCATGAAGAAGATCGATTCGTCACTGGTGTTCATGGTGCCGATCATGTGCAGGTTCGGCGGCAACATGAGCCGGTTGTGCTCCAGGCCCTCGCGCAGTTTCTGCTGCAGAATGCTTTGCGTGGTAGTGACAGGCCCCATTGAAACCTTCAATGCCGAGCAGATCACCTCAGATACGGTGATCGAATAGCTCGACCATCCCTCATCGTCCCTGTCCAGCAATTGGAAGATATCGCCGAAGATCTCAGCGCAGTTACCCCGGTTGATCTCGTCGATCAACAACATCACCTTACCGGGCGTTTCTTTTTCCAACTCGGCATACGCACGCGTCAGCGCCTGGATCAGCGGGCCGGCATGCACCCTGTACTCGATCCGATGGTCAGCGTTAGTCAGGGGAAGCACCCGGGCGACGAACTCGCCATAGCTGTACTCAGGATGAAAGGTAACAGGGATGATGTTCTGGTCGACGGCACCCAGCTCGTCAGCCTTGTACTTGCGGGCGCGATGACTTTTGCTGGTGCCCGGAGGACCAAACAGAATCAATTGATGGGGAACTGATGCCATGTCGACCTCTTTCCATGAGTAGATGGCCCCCCCCAGAAACCTGTCAGGCTGACCAGAAATAGATTGCCCGCCAAATTACCATCAAAGTGCCACCAACCAAACCCATCAGGCATCCGCAATTCGCCCCCTAGAGCGCTCGCGCGCCCCTTAACGGCCCTTTCATCGACCTTTCGGGCGAGAACCGATGCAAGTGCTCCGGCCGCTTTGCCCCCCAGGTGTGGTCGTAACGGATAACCCGATGTCGTCTACGACAAAGCCTCCACCTCTTGCCGCTTGTCTACTGGCCCCAGAACAACGACGGCGCGCCCCGAATGAGCCGCACCGGCCCAGGCTGCCCAGCGCAACGGAGAGCATCCATGTCCATTCCCCATGAGGTCCCGCCCGCCACCTTGCGGCGGGTGATCGTCGCCTCGGCCATCGGCAACTTCGTCGAATGGTTCGACTTCGCCGTCTACGGTTTTCTCGCCACCTTGATCGCCAGCCAGTTCTTCGCCAGCGAAGACGCAGGCGTCGCCCTGCTCAAGACCTTCGCCGTGTTCGCCGTGGCCTTCGCCCTGCGCCCGCTCGGCGGTATCGTGTTCGGCGCGCTGGGCGACCGGCTCGGACGCAAGCGCATCCTGTCGCTGACCATCCTGCTGATGGCCGGCTCCACCACCCTGATCGGCCTGCTGCCGACCTACGCCAGCATCGGCGTGCTGGCCCCGGTACTGCTCACCCTCGCCCGCTGCCTGCAGGGGTTTTCCGCGGGCGGCGAGTATGCCGGTGCCTGCGCCTACCTGATGGAGCACGCGCCACGGGGCCGGCGGGCGTTCTATGGCAGCTTCGTGCCAGTCTCGACATTCAGCGCCTTCGCCTGCGCGGCGGTCATCGCCTACGGCCTGGAAGCCAGCCTCACGCCCGAGGCGATGAATGCCTGGGGCTGGCGCGTGCCGTTCCTGGTGGCCGCGCCCCTGGGCCTGGTGGGCCTGTACCTGCGCTGGCGCATGGAGGAGACCCCGGCGTTTCGCCAGGCGCTGGCCGAAGGCAAGGCCCACGCGCACTCGCCGCTGGGCGACACCCTGCGCCACCACGGCCGCACCATCCGCAACCTCGGCGCGTTCATCTCGCTGACGGCGCTGTCGTTCTACATGTTCACCACCTACTTCGCCACCTACCTGCAGACGGTCGGCCACCTCAGCCGCGCCCAGGCGCTGCTGGTCTCGACCGTGGCCCTGCTGTTGGCCGCCGCCGGCTGCCCGCTGGCGGGTGCCTTCAGCGACCGCGTCGGCCGGCGCCGGACCATCGGTTTCACCTGCCTGTGGGTGATGCTCGCGGTGTTCCCCGCCTACTGGCTGGCCAGTTCCGGTTCGCTGTCGGGGGCCTTGCTGGGGGTGATCCTGCTGGCCATCGGCGCGCTGATGAGTGGCGTGGTCACCGCCGCGCTGCTGTCGGAATGCTTCCCCACCCGCAGCCGCTACACCGCCTCGGCGATCACCTACAACGTCGCCTACACCCTGTTCGGCGGCACCGCGCCGCTGGTGGCGACCTGGTTGATCGAACAGAGCGGCAGCCGCCTGGCACCGGCGTTCTACCTGGTAGTGATTGCGTTGCTGGCATTGGTGGGTGGGTTGGCCTTGCCGGAAACCTCGCAGGCTTCATTGCATGAGGGCACCCCAGGCAACGATCAGCCTGGGGTGTCGCAGGACCTGTAGGTGATAGCCCTGGGGCTTTTCGTGGGAGCGGGCTTGCCCGCGATGATGGCCTGAACGGTTGATGGCCTCATCGCGGGGCAAGCCCGCTCCCACAAGCCCGCTCCCACGAAACGACGCCCCAGGCCTTTCCTCAGGCCAGGTCGAAGCGGTCCAGCTCCATGACCTTCACCCACGCCGCCACGAAGTCCTTGACGAACTTGTCCTTGGCATCGCTGCTGCCATACACCTCACTCAAGGCACGCAGTTGCGCATGGGAGCCGAACACCAGGTCGACCCGGCTGGCGGTCCATTTCACCTGGCCGGTCTTGCGATCACGGCCTTCAAACGCTTCGTTGTCCGCCGAGGTCGGCTTCCACTCCACGCCCATGTCCAGCAGGTTGCGGAAGAAGTCATTGCTGAGCACGCCGACCTTGTCGGTGAACACGCCGTCCTTGCTGCCGCCATGGTTGGCGCCGAGCACCCGCAGGCCGCCGATCAGCACGGTCAGCTCCGGTGCGGTGAGGGTCAGCAACTGGGCCTTGTCCAGCAGCAGCTTCTCGGCCTTGACGCTGTAGCGGGCCTTGCTGAAGTTACGGAAACCGTCGGCCAGCGGTTCAAGCACGGCAAACGACTCGACATCGGTCTGTTCCTGCGAAGCATCCACGCGCCCCGGGTGGAACGGCACGCTGATGTTGTGCCCGGCATCCTTGGCCGCCTTCTCCACCGCCGCGCTGCCGGCCAGCACGATCAGGTCGGCCAGGGAGATCTTGTTACCGCCCTCGCCGCGGATCTTCTCCAGTGCCGTCAGCACCTTGTCCAAGCCCTGGTTCGCCGTCCAGCCGTTCTGCGGAGCCAGGCGCAACCGCGCGCCGTTGGCGCCACCGCGCTTGTCGGAACCACGGAAGGTCGAGGCCGAGGCCCAGGCGGCGGAAACCAGTTCAGGGACACTCAGCCCCGAAGCCAGCACCTTGGCCTTGAGCGCGGCGATATCGGCGTCGCTCGGTTGCGGTCCTGATTTGGGCAACGGGTCCTGCCACAGCAACTCCTCGTTGGGCATTTCTGGCCCTAGGTAGCGGGCCAACGGGCCCATGTCACGGTGGATCAGCTTGTACCAGGCACGGGCGAAGGCGTCGGCAAGCTGGTCGGGATTGTCCTTGAAACGCCGGGCGATGGGTTCGTAGACAGGGTCGAAACGCAGCGCCAGGTCAGAGGTGAGCATCGAGGGCGCATGTTTCTTGCCCGGGTCGTGGGCATCGGGCACGGTCCCCGCACCCTTGCCGTCCTTTGGCCGCCACTGGTGGGCACCCGCGGGGCTCTTGGTCAGTTCCCACTCGAAATTGAACAGGTTGTTGAGGTACTCGTTGCTCCACTTCGTCGGGGTCGACGTCCAGATTACTTCCAGACCGCTGGTGATAGTGTCGCCGCCCTTGCCGGTACCGAACTTGTTGCTCCAGCCCAGGCCCTGCAGCTCCAGACCTGCGGCTTCCGGCTCGGCGCCGACATTGTCGGCAGGGCCGGCACCGTGGGTCTTGCCGAAGGCGTGGCCGCCGGCAATCAACGCCACGGTCTCTTCATCGTTCATGGCCATGCGGCCAAAGGTCTCGCGGATGTCCTTGCCGGACTTCACCGGGTCGGGCTCGCCTTCCGGGCCTTCCGGGTTGACGTAGATCAGGCCCATCTGCACGGCGGCCAGCGGGTTTTCCAGGTTGCGCTCGGCCGACAGGTCGCGGTTCTGTTCCTCGCCATGCTTGGCGGGCTCGGCCACCAGGTCGCCCTGGCCCGGCGGCTGAGCCTTGACCTGGTCCTTGCCGTAACGGGTGTCACCGCCCAGCCAGACCTTCTCCGAGCCCCAGTACACGTCTTCGTCGGGTTCCCACACATCGGCGCGACCACCGGAGAAGCCGAAGGTCTTGAAGCCCATGGATTCGAGGGCGACGTTGCCGGTGAGCACGATCAGGTCGGCCCAGGAGATCTTGTTGCCGTACTTCTGCTTGATCGGCCACAGCAGGCGCCGGGCCTTGTCCAGGCTGACGTTGTCCGGCCAGCTGTTGAGCGGGGCGAAGCGCTGCTGGCCGGAGCCGGCGCCGCCACGGCCGTCACCGATGCGGTAGGTGCCGGCGCTGTGCCAGGCCATGCGGATGAACAGCGGGCCATAGTGGCCGAAGTCGGCCGGCCACCAGTCCTGTGAGTCAGTCATCAAGGCGGTCAGGTCATTTTTCAGGGCCTGGAAATCGAGACTCTTGAACGCCTTGGCGTAGTCGAAGTCCGGGTCCATGGGGTCGGACTTGCTGGAGTGCTGGTGGAGGATCTTCAGGTTGAGCTGGTCAGGCCACCAGTCACGGTTGCTGGTGCCGCCACCGGCGGTCTGATGGAACGGGCATTTCGATTCGTTCGCCATCTGCTTCTACCTTTTGGGTCGGTTCAATTCAGATTTCCGGGCGTTCTTGTATTTTCGTTGCCAGGTGTTGGAACGGGTGCGCCCGAAAGCGCGCCCACTCCTCATCAGTGTGGCCGGGCACGGCGGTGCACCGGCTTTTCGCGGAACCAGCAGAAAGACTAGCCGAGCTTGGGCAGAGGTCTAATAGAGGCGCTATTGGGGGGTGATAGCCTTGCTCTGTCAGCATTGCAAAACGTGTCGCGGGGGGGGGGGCGCCCCCCCCCCCCCCCCGGGGGGGGGGGGGGGCCCCCCCCCCCCCCCCCC